>JAIYDC010000012.1 GCA_027487685.1 Pseudomonadota bacterium
CCTATCATTGAGTCGCTTAGGGAGCTACTAGACAACGCTGACGACCAACGCCGCAGGATCAAAAACCTCGAATCTGATAGTAATAACCTTCGCACCTTCCTTTGCCAACGAAGCCATGATCCAGAATATTGTGTAAGGGAGCGTCCATGAGAGATGAATGCAAACAAAGAAGACCGGCCGGCAAAGTAATTCTTTCACAAGCTGGTGTCGGTGTCATCGAGGCCATGGTCGCCGCTGGGTTACTCGGGGTAACTGCTATCGGGGTCATAAAGGTCAGTGAGACGATGAACAAAGGCAATGCGAAGGCGCGAACCAACTCAGAGGTCCTACTTGCAACTAATGAGATTACCTCCTTCCTCGCTGACCCAGAAAACTGCCGGGCGACAATCCCCGCAGTCACAGACTCGATCTCACGTGTGAAGTTCAAAGGGGCGGATCGCTTCCAGACTGGTGAACTCTTAATGGGTACAACAACCAAGGTATCAGGTTACCAGCTCATCTATCCGGCAGGATCGCCAACAAGTGCCGACTTAATCGTTTCTTTCGATAAACGTGCAGTCAACGGTCCGGGGACCAAAACTCGGAAAGTGAACCTCTACGTCGAAGTGAATCCCGATAAGACTGTAAAACATTGCCGGGCCGTGGCGGCCGATAATGATTTTTGGACGCGTGGAAGTGGTGACTGGGCCGACGATATATTTTTTACAGGTCGAGTGGGAATAGGTTCAGAAACTCCTCGTTACCAGCTCGAAGTAAAAAATGAGATGGCTACGGTAAGTTTGGGGGGGAAATACGCTGTAGAGCATGCTTTAACTTTTGACGACACTGGCAAACCACAGGCCGATGGAGGTCATCCGGTCTTTTTTGGTCTTCGCTCGCGTGGAACGATTGAGACCCCGGCTTTTTCAAAGAAGGGCGACATCCTTGCAAGTTTCTTAGGGAGAGATTTTAAGTCCCATTCAGATGCCCAAGGTAAACCAGCACCTGTGAGCGGTGAACCCGTAGGTGGTGCGTCGATCTACATGATTGCAACTGAGGACACAACGAGCTCTGCCAAGGGAGCGCAAATGATCTTTCAGACAACTAAGAATGGTACTGACACATCACTATGGCGAATGGTGATAAACCATAATGGAAATGTGAATATCCTGAATCCTGAACAGTCACGAGTCCACCTTGTAGGGGGTGGGGATACCGGAAGTATGTCAGCATTTTCGGGGCTCTACCTCGGAGGTCCACATGAGGATCAAAAAGAAAATTCTTGGTTTATGCTTCATCGTATGAGTGGGGCCTTCCACATCGGTAAATGGACTGGTGGTTCATCCACGTCAGTTATCAGTATGACCAAAGGGAAAAGCGTCGGCATTAATACTCTCACTCCCTCCGAGACACTTCATGTAGGCGGTAACATTCTTAGTTCGGGGATCGTAGCAAGCTCATCAGATGAACGACTTAAGACAGAGATAAAAGGCATCTTCGATCCGCTGCCTCGATTGCTTAAGATTAGAGGCGTGAACTTTGAATGGAAAGTGCCGCCGTCCGGTGCGGAAGGAACACAACTAGGAGTCCTAGCACAAGAAGTAGAGCAGGCCTTCCCAGAGGCAGTCCGAACCGGCATCAATGGCCTTAAATCCGTTGCTTATGGGGCCCTTATTGCTCCAATCGTCGAAGCAGTGAAACAACTCGCAAACCGGAGCGACAAAGTCGAAGAGCGTCTTCGCCTTGCGGAAGAAGAAAATCGCTATTTAAGAAGACTGGTGTGTGCCACAACCCCTGACGCACCAACGTGTCTTGATCGGGAGTAAACTCTCGTGAATGACAGATTAATCATATTTCAGGAGAGTCCGTTTGAAAAAATCACCTGCGCTTATAATCTCATTCCTCGCAATTATCAGTCTCCCTACCCAAGCGCTCGTAACCTGCACCCCAACCAGCTGCTCTCCCGCCTGCGACTCAAGCTGCAGCTACCAGGCCTGTGATAAGGTCCAAACCCACGTCTTCGATGTTAAAAAACTAGAAATCGAAACCGACGATGACCCCTCTAGCGCCTGCGAGCATGACAAAGTCCTCCACCGGCAGGTCCCCTTTAACGTTGATGGGACAAGCTATGGGACTATTCCTGCATCGGTTACCCACCGTTACAAGATCTGTGACACCAAAGTGATTTACGGACCACCTTGCCCGCCACCAACTAAGACTCCTTCAGTTACTCCCTAAAGCTTAAGAAGAGATCGCCCTTCAGTAAAGTCATGAAGGATGAGGTCGGTCATAACTTTGAGTTCACTCGCTCGGTGAGACGTAGCAACGGCTACGATGCGACAACCGGCGCGCTCACCAGATTCTAATCCTGCCAAAGAGTCCTCAAACACCACGCAATCTTTGGGGTCAAGACCAAGTTTCATAGCGCAGAGCTGGTAGACCTGGGGATCCGGCTTGCCACGTTCCACCATGGAGCCATCAACGATAACTTCAAAGTAGGACCGAAGTTTGAGGGAATCCAAGGTGAAGTCTACGTTACTAGTCGGGGCCGAGGTTCCGAGAGCGATGCGGATGCGAAGCTTCCGAAGAAGCTCTAGGAAATCAAGAAGACCAACGTGAGGGCGCATCTGTGCCGCGTAGAGCTTCTGATACAGGCCCTCCTTCTCTTCTGAAAACCGTCTCGCCTGCTCCGGCGTGATAGCACCGAAGATCATATTAAAGAGGTCAGCATTGGTCTTGCCGTTAAACTTCTCGCGGTAGATTTCTTCATTGAGTTTAAAATGGTGCTTGTCCGCGAAAGACATCCACGCTTGGAAGTGGTATTGGTGGTTGTCGACGACCACGCCGTCCATATCAAAGATCGCTGCCTTCATTCATCCCCTCCTCATGATAATTAATCATGCCTCACGAAGAGCGAGACGGCCATCTCCACTCCTACTGGAGGATAAAATACCCGTAGACCTGATCTGCTCCGAGAAAGAAACCGTAGTGCCGAGTCCAGTAAAAAGAAGGTCGTGACGGATGGCCGGAACGTGCGCCGATCAAAAGTTTATGGGCAAGACCTCTTCCACGCTCTGACGGTGCCACCGCGCAATTAAACAAAAACTTTGCTTCCGAGGTCTCACCTGAGAGAAGCGAGGCAATGATCCTACCGTCTTCCTCAAGCCAAAGGTGCCGGTGAGGAAGATTGTGGGAAACGAGAAAAGGAACCAGGCGCCGAAGGAAGGGAATCCCTTCGGGATTCGCTTCCTCATGAAAGCTCCAGAAGGCATCTCTTCTGTTCGTCAAAGGGAGCTCTTCACTCTTAAGATCTGGATCTCCAGGGCCGGTCAAAGGGGAGAAGCAGCAAAGCCAGCGATCGACGGAATCAGATGAGGTAACAGGTCTAACCTGATTTAGGGTTCCGAACCTCGGTGACATGAGGAGTTCAGGAAATCCTGGCAAATCAAAATTAAGCCCATCCACACTCCAAGCTCCAAACATCTCCCTCCAGTACGCCTCAATCACACAAGCTCCAGCGGCAGTACGGCAAAACCCGAAAAAGACAGAGAATAATGATCACGGACGGCCTTGGCCGTGGTGCCAATCCTAAACTCAGGTAGCTCACGCAACAGTTCTTCAAAGAGGGACTGCATCTCCATCCGGGCAAGCCTCGCTCCGATGCAGTAATGGGCACCGTGCCCGTAAGCAAAGTGCGGCGCCTTACGGCGGATATCAATTTCCTCTGCTCTCTCCTCCGTCGGTAAATCACGGTTCACGGCATGGGAGGAGATGAAGACAACTTCTCCGGGGAGAATCTCCTGCCCTCCAATCACAGCTCTTTCTCGTGCCACCCGAAAAATAAAAGTCACTGCCGGATCGAGTCGCTTAAACTCTTCCAGCATCCCTGGAATGAGTTTGGGATCCTGTCGCACATGGGCCTGGATCTCCGGATGAGAGGCCAGGAGGAACATACAGTTGTTCATCTGATCCGTTGTTGTGGCCATGCCCGCTACCAGCATCATGATGAGCTGAGAGACGACCTCGTCATCGCCCAGGCCCGTCTCCGTTTGCATCCGAAGGATCAAGGACACATAATCATCGGCCGGTGACCGCCTTCGATCTTGAACCAGTCCGGTGAAGTAAACTTTGAGTGACCGCGCAGCTGAATTAACTTCGATCCCATCTTCGTTTCTGTACTGAGACGCCCCTCCGAAGAAGCCGGTCATAACGTTTGACCAGTGGAGGAAATCCGCCCGGTCTGCCGCTGGAATTGAAAACAAGTCAGCAAGGACAGTCGCCGGCAAACGCTTCGAAACCATCTCGACAAAATCGAAAGACTCAAGGCCCTTGACCTCTGCCACAAGGTCTCGGATGGCCCCATGCATGACTGACTTAAAACGCTCGAGGACGTGGTCTTCAAAACCCGCTGCGGCCGCACGCCTACGACGGGCATGGTCCTCATCGTCGCTCATGACCATCATTTTTTTGACGACACCGAAGAAATCCTGGACCAGTGAAAGATCAAGGTTGGGCATTCTTGAAACAAAGAATGAACCTCGGTCCGCTGAAAAGGCCCGTGAAGTAAGAATCTCCCGGGCATGGGCGGCACGAGTGATGACGTGAAAATTTCCCTTCTCCCAAAAGTAGATTTCTCCGAAACTTCGGACGTGGTCCACAAACTTCTGAGGAAAATCTTCTGGCGCTGAGGCCTTCTTAAAATCGTGGAAACCGGCGCCGCTTTTTGTGATACGGCGTGATTGCTCCATTACCTCTTGTGTCATAGTAGCTCCTATAGTATTTGGATCCGTTTAAAGCTTCTGTGCCGATTATTTCCTAGTGCCCGCCGACCATGGAGGTACTTAAAGTTATCAATAATCACGAGGTCTCCCGACTCCCAGCAATGCTCCGTGAGGTACTCTTCACGGTAAAGCATCTGGACCAGCCCATGAAAGAACTCCTCACAGCCAGGAAACCCGGCAACAGTGAGTTCAACAGGGTTCAGGGCGGTCTCGACTTTTTCCGCTATCCGAAGAATCGGCCTCTTTGTCACCGGGTGGGACTGGAGGAGCGGCACCTTGATCTCGCCCCCATAGTGAGCAAGTTTCTTTGTGCGGTAAGTGAGCTGTATCTTTTCACAGCGGGCTCGATCATCAACAGAGAGCGACTCCCAAATCTTCTCCGTGTCCGCGAAGAGCGTCTCTCCTCCTCCCCCTTCGCTTTCTAAGCAGTAGAAAAGGAGAAAGCGAGGCTCTCGGTAGAAAGCACCATCCCAGTGGAATGGAACCGCCTCGTCAGAGAAGAGATAGTTTGTCGCGGCCGGATCAAACTTCATCGTCATGACTGCACCAAAATCCCAGTGAAGGAGCTGCTCACGGATGTCGCCGTTGAACGAACTAAGGCCCCGTGCGAAATCGATGAGCTCGTCGTCACTAAAATTCTTACACTTCAAAATACGCATACCGCTCCTTCTCTAGCTTCAGAACGGCATTAAGGGCCAGTGCCTCGCTTTTGTGCATAAGCTCGAAGCGGTCTCGGATCTTCACCACAACGTTATGCCAAGGAGTGGCCCACTTCGATGAACTCGCCACGAGCTTTATACCAAACTTCTCGTGGGCCGGATCATGAGGATGAATCGAAAGCCGTAGGGCGCCCATGAAGTGGGTTCCCAGAAGCTCGGACCAGGCCTCTGAGCGCCTCAGAAGCTCATAGGCATTGTCTTTAGACTGCTTCTGCACTTGAGTGCGCGAACAGTCCGGAGACAAGGTCACTGCATCTTCAAACAAAAAGCGGTGGAGCCCGTTAAAAAGAGTCCTATACCCTGGCTCCGAAACAATCCGCGCCTTCACTTCGGAAAGTTCTTTTCCGTAAGTCAAAAGGAGGATCTCCCGAAGTTCTTCCGGTGTTTTCCCAGGATAAAGGTCATCCATGGTGAAGACACTCAAGGCACTGAGTTCGAATTCTTGAATGATTTCTTTAATGCCATCGTTGTAACGGTCAATAACAGGATCGGCCACGTTAACAACATCGCTGAAAGCACGCCCATCGGAGCAAATCAAGAGCCTAGCTCCGGGAGGATAGACCTCCCCTATCCGATCACAAAGGTTCTGGAGGTTTTTTAGGGCCAATACCTCACCCAAGTCCGGAAGGGCCCCGGAGGTTTTTTCACCACTCGGACTCTTCGCCGGAAAGGCCGGCAGAATAAAGAGAAGTTCTTCACTGACCGCCACTTTCTCCTCAATTCGTCTGAGGAGTGGCACCTCACTGGCCCGAAAGGTTTGTTTCTGCAAACTGTATTCCCGTAGGATTTCTCCAATCATCTCGACGACACCCATATGTCCCCCCTGTTGTGAGGCAGTTATAAGCGCAATTTGAATATTTATGAATTCAATGATATAAATTTTCACCATAGGTAAAGGCAAATGCATGAAAATAACCTTCAAAGATCTTCAAAACTTCGTAACCTGCGCGGAATCAAAGACCCTCTCCGAGGCAGCCGAGAAGCTCGACATGGCACAGCCCTCTCTCTCCCTTGGAATCAAAAAGCTCGAAGGAGAGGTCGGAAATGCCCTTTTCCTGAGGAGCAAAGAAGGACTGAAACTCACCCCTCACGGAAAACGTTTACTCCCGGAGGCCCGAGAGGCCTTGCGTAGTTTAGATCGCCTACGAGGCGGTGCCACCAGCCTCAAGTTCCGCATCGGCTGCCATCCGTCCGTGGGGATGTTCGTTCTGGGATCGTTTCTACGCCTGATGCACCTCTCCCACCCAGAGATTGACTTCGAGATTGTGAACGGATCCTCCCATGAGGTGAATAAGCTAGTCGCCCAGGGTAGTGTTGATTTCGGAGTCGTGATGAACCCTGCTTCCTTTCAAGGCCTGATCATCAAATCCATAGGCGAGGATGATGTCTATGTCTGGGAATCTAAGACGCGCTATCAGAACAAGCTAATATATAATCCAAACATGCTCCAAGCACTCTCTATTATCTCCCGATGGAAAGCGGCACCCGTCCAGACAGTCGACGTCCAGAACCTCGAGCTCCTGGCCCATCTTACGGATTCCGGTGCTGGTTTCGGCATCCTTCCCTCCCAGGTGGTTAAGGCCCAGCGCCTTCAGCTTAAGCGAGTGTCGGGGACCCCTTCATTTAAGGATCACCTCACTCTCGTCTGCTACCCAGAAATGATCAAATCATTAGAAGGAAAAACAATTTTCGACGCCCTCAAAAAAGTCTTTCATCAACCTTCACTTTAAGGAGAGGTTTAAAACTTTGCAACTAAGGCCGTGGTAACTAAGGTGTCGGTTCGATACAAGATCCCAGGTGCTGGAACCTGATCATGTCGCAGTAAAGCACCAGTCTTTAATGAGAAGATCTTACTCAGAACCGCCGATAGAGAGAACTCAGTGTTGAACTGCCAATCCCTGTTTTCTGAAATATTGGGGAGATATTCCGCCCAATACTTTGTTGAAAAATTAGGATTCCACTTACGCTCCCACTCCACAAATACTCGCCCGTAGCTGCTAAGAACAGATGAATCATCAATCCGATTCTCATCCATATACCGGTAACCAAGTTCAGAGAAAAAGTCTGTCACCTTAGATTCGATGTAACGAAATCTGCCACCAAAGTCCGTGATCAACCTGTTATCAATCCCTGCAAACTTATCTTTTTCCCATGTTTCACCCAAGAAAAGCCCGAAGTTACTTGACAGCTCTCTCTCATAGCGTAGCGCACTCGAGACGTACCTTGCCGTCTCTTCGCCGTTCCCCTTAGCATTAAGATACCTGGACTTAAAACTCGCGAGGTTCATATCCCAGTGATAGTCGTTACTCTGCTTCAAATTATAGGTCTGAATTTTACTATTGCCGTTCGCAGAAGCAATACCCACTTCCGAATCATTCGTTAACTGGGCCCGTACTCCCGAAGAAATCAAAACAAGGTATAAAACGAAAAAAACTTTCATAGGATTCTCACAGGGTTCCAAGCCAACACTCTTTTACGTAAGCAGCACGTTAAATTAGGGTAAACGGTCATTCCGGAAGGGATCAGTTAATCGCATGTAACTCAGTAGTTCCTCATATCCAGGCCTGCCGCTCAGGCCCTCCACCAAACGATCATAGTCCTCCCGCTTTCGATTCTGACTAAGCTTGAACTTTCCTTCAATCTTAGTCACCCGGATACGCAGCCAGACGATGGCCGCTAGGAGTTGGCGGTGAAAATCCTCCGGGAGCTCGTACTTCCAGTCCGTTCCAGAGTGCGCCTCATGGGTATTCACCAACTCATTCATTCTTTGCTGCGCAAGAAGTGGATCTGCTACGATTGAAACCTCCCCGCGGGCATGGACAGCGGTGTAACTCCAGGTCGGGACATTGAGTGGATTTACATAATGACCTGGAGAGATATACCCGTGAGGCCCAGAAAAGACCACTAGGCATGACTGACCTCCGAGATCCCTCCACTGTGAATTACTACGGGCCAGATGAGTCCAAAGCACCAAATCTTCTCCTTCTTCAGTGAGGAGAAAGGGGTAGTGGTTCGCATTAAGGTCCGGGCCCACGAGGGTGCCGAAACTATGCTCTCGGATGAACTTCAGAAGGAAAGGTAGCTCCTGTACGGAGGCATAAGCAGGAATATACATTTTAAAAGTGTAAGCCTTATGGCATTAAACGGGAAGACCTACATGTTTTAGAAATTGAGCAGTCGCCCTGCGAAGGCCCGAGAATTAAAAAAGACAAGCACCAGCACCAATCATATCTTTTTCTTATAGACGACCGCTCTCAGTGACCAGAGATTCCTCTCATAAAACCTCTTGCCGCGGTCGTTATCGATGCCCGTACAAAGCCGAAGATTGGTGCAATTGTGTTCTTTGGCAAGGTCTTCAGCATGCTTCAACAACATCGCACCATAACTCTGGGATCGGTGGTTCTCTGACGTCACGAGGTCATCGACGTATATATGCTTCCCATGAACAAAATCATAACTGATCCGATAACCCATCAAAGCAACGAGCTCACCTTCAGATGACTCGATACCTACAAGCTGATACCCTCCGCTTTCATGGGCCTTTATGTAGAGGTCGAGGAATGCCTCAAAGACCAGATGAGGTCTAAGCTGTCAAAGGAGTCCAAAGAAGTCCTGGGCCTTATCTTCGGAATATTTAATGACGAGTGACGAGGTAGACATTGAAGATCCATCCCCATTAAAAATTTTGTTATCAGACTAATGGCAAACACCCGAATGATGGACTTGGCACCCGCATGCCTTGGTTAACGCACTTCACAGTTCAAAGATAGCCTCGGGCCATTTGGAATATTCAAATCTGTAAAAGCTTCAGGATGATTTTCGGTAGGAACTCTAGCTGTCGTAAAAAGAACATTTTTTCTGTCTTTCTTGATCAGAGTGTAAAGAGTCGTGAGTTCAAAATGCCACTTAACTTCAAACTCAAAACCTTTGAATGAAGTTGTGAAGATTATCTGCTCATTTGTAATGGATGTCACATCCAACAACTGCCTCTCTATAGCGGTCCCACTTTCTTGGAACCAAGCTTCGCAGACTAGTTCCCCCGCAAAACAATTGAGAGATGCTAATGAAACTAAAAAAATGAATAGATTTTTCATGAAAAAGTATTATCGCAACTGGATATGGGTATGGAATGTTTTAGAGGAGAAATTGGTTCTAGTAACAATCACTCTGTCGATATGTGGCACACCAGAGCGGTGGACTTCACAACCGCATGCTTGCAACGCCAGGTCAAAAAAACTTATTTTTTAGAATGAAGCCGAAAGGGTTGTACAATGGACACATATTTGAATCCAATCAACTCTTTCCGGCCCCTGAGCTCTGACAAGCAAGTTTTAAACTCTTTAGACAACTCAATTTCATGAGTTGAAAATTCAAAATAATCCATTTCTCCGCGACTAGAGTACCCAGCAACAAAGCATAAATTGAAGGAATGATATTTACCAGTTCTTTCCATTTCGTCCTCGTAGCATTTCCTTATCGATGGTTCCAAGCTCAACATTCGAGGGTATATCTCTTCCTCCAAAACCTTCTCATTAAGGTGAGGATGAGCAGAACTCCTCTCTAAGTATGCCAATGATTCATCGGAACATACCTTTTCTTTTGAGAAAGGAGGAATGGTATCTTGCACCCTATTCGATGAACAGGCCGTAAGGGTAAGTAGAGACACTAGAGTCAATGCTTTCATTTGTAAGAAATCCTTGAATTGAAAGTTTCCAGAACTACCACTCTGCCATGAAGATGGCGCGACCAAGAAGTGAACTTCGCAACTGCCTGCCTAAATCCATCATCACTTAATGCCTAGAATTGTCCCGGTTCTAAACAAATCACTCATTATGACGGTTAGTTCGTCTCGACTGTCTCTTTTGAAATTAAAAGACCCCATGTTTGCGCAACTATACAATCTTTTCCCGTCGGGACAAAAGAATCTCTTCTTATAGCCATATCCACTTTTCCCTTCAAAAATCTCCACCTTCAGGAGCAAGTCCTCCCTAAAAAAATCTTTGTTCCACTTAAGTTTATCCATAGGAGTATAAGGCAAGAAACGAGCGCAGAGATTTTCAAAACCTGAAACATTTATTCCAAAATCAGAGACTCTCCAGCAAGTCCTTCCGTTTACCTTGCTTTTAAACGCTTTCTTCATCTTTTCTGTAAGATCACTCTGAGTACCGCTTATTTCATAGAATATCGTTTTAGTCGGTGTTTCACTTGGATGAACTTCCGCCAAGGCTTGCGCAATTAGAACAATAAAAGACGAGATCAAAATGTTAATTCTCATAAGGCCAACACGTTAGAATTTAGAGAGACGTTTCTTAAAAGCTTAGCACTTAGAAGTTGCGATATCCAGCACTCAGGCGGAAAATGGCGCACCCAAGTGGTGAACTTCTCAACCGCTTGTCGCTTTATCATCTAATAAAAAGTCTAGTATCTGTTAAGCAACTTTCAGGACCTTTCGTGAATTCAAAAACGTCGCCTTTGATATACCCAATCGTGATATTTGCCCAAAATGCCTCAGGCTTGAAAACTGATGGAATCCCCTGACTTCTTGCGCGCAAATTTGCTTCTTGAGCTAAGTCATATCTTATAGAAGTAAGCTCAGGTGATTTCACAACGAGGTAAAAGACCTGATTTTGACAATTACTACTTTTTCTAGATCCAACGCACTCAATTTCAAAAGGGAGCTGCTGGATATTGTGACTGTATCGATTAAGCATTTCGTTTACTGTAAAGACCTTCGACAGAGATAATTGAAATTCTGGAGGGGTGATAATAGTTATATGCGCTTCTCGACGATCTTCCAGATTCAGTTTATAGAGCGAATTAAGCTGTGGGATTAAAGCATTCACAGATGGATAATGAATGCTTCTGATTAAAGCTCCATCCTCACTGTACTGGGAAGAAAAAGGTACGTTCTGAAATACATCACGACTTAAATCCAGTGTCGCCGCAAAAGAACAAACAGAGATCAAAAAGAAATTTATAAAGATGAATGTTTTCATGCGCATTCCCTACTGTACGGGAAAGTTTAAGTCTATAAGTTCGAGAGTGATCAATGACAGGCCGTGTAGGTTTTTGAAATCAAAAAGGATTTTAAATGGCGCACTCGAGTGGTGGACTTCAGAACTTCTTGTATAAAATGGTCTGCACATTATCCATACGAACAATATACTTTCAATAAGTTATAAACTTGATGTGCCAAATTGGCATATCAAGTTTATTTATTTATGACTTTTTGAGCCCGATCTTTTTCTTGGTTGAAGGTAATTTTGAATCAACAGTTAGCTCAATAGCATCCAATCTTTCAAAAAAAAAAAAAAAAATTTTATTCGTTCCAGATTCTAGGCTACTCATTCTTTCATTCAATCCTTTCTCCAAAAGTAAAAAACTTCTTAGTTTCGTGAAAATCCTAATAATCGCAATGTTAATCAGTATAGCTTTATCCGAATTAAGAACGCTTGAAAGCATTGCTACTCCATTTTCAGTAAACACGTGCGGATTTTTTCTTTGGCCTCCATATTGCTCAACTGCATTTTTTATCTTTTGAATTTCCCTAAATTCATTAGAAGTTAGCTGAAACATAAAATCTTCTGGAAATCGTAAAATGTTTCTTCTTACTTGTCGGTTGAGCTGACTCGTTTCGACTTCATACAGATCGGCAAGATCAGAGTCCAACATCACTTTTTGACCTCGTACCATATAGATCATATTTTCAATTTTAGATAAACTGACATCGTTCATAAAATTCTCCTCTTGAAAAATGGAGAACCTTACAATCATAACAAGAACTCTTAAAGAATGAAGGTCGACTGTGAGATGAAATTTCCAGAAATGAATCTTTGAATAAACTTACTTACGGAAATATAACTTCGCTCCTGAATAATCAGCAATGATTTCAAAATGTTTAAAAAGATTGCCGCCCACGGCACCATCAATATGGGCATCCATGATTTCCTTAGAGTACTTGTCATAAATGGAATCTTTCCGAGTCGCAAACCAAATAGGTCCTACTTCGTAATTGGCAACTTTTATTAGAGGAACCTCAACTAGAAAGCCTCCACCCCCAAACTTGTCTCCGTTTTCAATAACCCTCCATTGAGGATTGGACTTTAACCACTTACGAGCAACGGACTCTCGTATGAATGAAGATGGATTGATTTGATGATTGAGTTTGAGCTGGGCCACTGCCTCTTTCGAATAAAAAGATGTTGCACCTGTATCAAAAAGCACAGGGACTTTAGTCCCTGTGATTTCTATTTCCATTCGAGGCTGATAAGTGTCACGAACACCTTTAGTCGTCTTAAAATGTATGTCCAAGACCGCAAAGTCTTTAGTGACTGAAAACGAATCACAAAACCAAAGCTCTTGCTTAAGATAGTTCAAACGCCAGACTTTCCCCGCAGCAAAAAAAGTCGCTCCAAAGAAACCATCGTGTATGAAGAATTTTATTTGTGAAGGTTCATCCTGAGCATTCTCCTTCGGAGTAAATACTTTCACGCTGCCTTTCCATTCTGAATACGAAGGAATATGTTGTGCTCCCAATGAAGATGGGAAGGTAGAGAATCCAATTTTCAACCCATCATCCTCGATAATTTTTTCAATTTTCATGCCTAGCTTTTCCGCAGCCTCGCTATAAATAAATGGATAGAGACCACCGCCTGAATCAGTATAAAAAAGAAGAGGTCCCTTGGGACTATCGATCTTCAGATAAATGCGATTGTTATCAAAAAAGGCTGGAGCCTGGAGGCATGATGACCATGAAAGAGATGAAAAGAAGGTAATTAGAGCAGAGATGAAGATTTTCATATGATGAACCTGAGTTCGAGATCATCCACTCTGGTGTATAAATGGCGCACTGGACAGGACTCGAACCTGTGACCTACCGATTAGAAATCGGTTGCTCTATCCAGCTGAGCTACCGGTGCGCTGACATCACAGAACTAAAAAAGCCATTGATTCCAAGGGGTTTTGACGGTCTGGGATTAGTTGAACACTTTAATGTCCCTAATGAAACTTGTCAATCGAAGCGGCCGGCTTTTTGTGGTACCTTGTCAAAATGACCATCCGCGCCCGCATTTTCCGATCCTCCAAGAGACATTTCGACTGCCAGCGTGAGGATACCAAAGAAGTGGTTCAAGCGACGGCATTGGCGATGCTCCTTAAGGGAGAGGACCATCTGGTCGTTGGTGACTGGGTCGATCTCTCTCCACCACCGACGGGGGGAGAATGGAAGATCGAGTCAACAGAAGAACGAAAAAATGCGATCTTCCGGAACCTCCCTCGAGAGCAAAAGAAAAAGGTTATCGCGGCCAATGTCGATGTCATGATCGTGGTGATGAGCGCTGGGAAACCTTCCTACAAGCGTGGCCTGGTTGACCGGTACCTCGTTCGCTCAGACTTCTGGAACGTTCCTGCCTATGTGGTCTTTAACAAAATGGACATGCACGATCCAACGGAGTTTGATCTGGCCTATGAGGCCGATCGTCTCAAGTGGCTCAACGTAAAGTGTTTTGAAGTTTCTGCTGAAGATCCGACCTATCAACCAAGATTTCTTTCCGCCGGATTCGAAGAACTTCACCGGGACCTGCGAGGTAAAACAACGATCCTTCTCGGACATTCCGGAGTCGGTAAGAGCAGACTCATAACCGCACTTTCTAGGGGACGAGTTGAACTCTTAAGTGGTGAGTTGGGAAAAATCGGCAAAGGGGCCCACACAACAACCTGGGCCGAGCTCATCGACGCCGAAGATTTCACTCTCATCGACTCCCCTGGTGTTCGCTCAATGTCTCTCGGGGACTTAACTAGGCAAGATCTTCTCTACTGCTTTTCCGATATTAATGAGTGGTCTTCAAGGTGTCGTTTTTCGAGCTCCTGTCAGCATGACTCTAACTCTAAGGGGTGTTTCTTCGGGGAGCTCGATCAAATGAAAAGAGAGGACCTGATGATCCTCTCCCGATTGGACTCCTATAAGCGAATTCTCGACGAGGTCTCGAATATCCCCGATTGGCAAAAGAAGTCCTAGCGAGAGAAATTTGCCCGCTCGTAGTAACCATGAGCCTTTTCTTGCTCATCCACTGAAGAGATTCCGCGATCATTGTGATAGGATGCGCAGCTGACCATTAGTCCTAAGATAAAAAAGAGAGCGACTGTTTTCGCCATGGGATGCCTCCGTAATGGTTTTTCCACCTGCTTACCGTATCGGTTTTATCGGCTTTTCCATTAGGAAAAAATTTCCTCTCCAAGAGACCCCATGTTTCGGGAACTTAACTCAAATCGGCACATCAGATGAGGAAGGCTTAAGAGGTTTTCGACCGTCCTTCGGTGGCAAATTTGTCTTGGCTCCGAGGTAGGGAAACTGAACGAGGATGCGCCCATCTTTTTGATCAATTTTGACCTTCGAGGCATCACAATCCGGCGGCACCGATAGGCTATTGGAGAAGTTCGATTGAGTGACACCATTAGCCGTTATTTGCTCGTTCTTACCTTTAATGGTTACGAGGCCATCAGCGACGTTGATATCCAACTGATCTTTAGAATTATTAGGAGTGATCGCAAGAATTCGTCCCGTTGCATTCTCAACCCACTCCATTTTGAAGTGAGTACTTGGCCCGGCCCCCATGGCCCCCGAATTACCGAATGAGTCCTTCAGAAGGTCATTCATCATCCCTTCCATGTCGCTGAACATGTCCTGGTCAGGCCCTGTTCCGTTCAGGAGGTTCTCCATCATCCTCCGGTGCATTTCCAAGCGAAGCTTAAGGACCTGGTTAACGTGGGTCTCTTGCTGGTCTTCGACGGCCTTTGTGCCCTGTTGACCTAGGAGCGCACCGGCCCAAAAGACAATCACAAACATAATAGCAAGAACGATGTACATGCGTTTCATACGTTCCAGTATGGGATCTAATATATACTCGTCAAGGTCAGGGCACATTTAATCTTTTCGAGCATTTGATCAAGTCCGTCCACGAACAGAGCGGGCCCAGGTTGCAAGAAGACCGCAGGATCAAGTTCCCAGACCTGTTGATTACGAACGGCCGTGACTTCCGGGTAGCGGTGCGAGAAGGATTCGAGCTTCACTTTTTTTCCGCACCAGCAACCGAAAATAATTTCTGGATCAAGGGCCTTGACCTCCGCGTCCGTCACTTCGCGATCCCGGGCCAGTGGTCCGGCGCGATGGGCAAAGATATTCTCCCCACCGCAGGCCTCAATAAGCTCTGAAACCCAACCTATTCCACTATAACGGGGCTGATCCCATTCTTCGAAATAAACCCGTGGTCTCCTAGAAAGGCCCGCGACAATCCCACGTGTCTGCTCAAGCTTTTGGGAGAAGCTTGAAACCAAATCGCGCGCCTTGGCCTCCTCTCCGATAATGCGCCCTAGGAGCAGGATGTTTTCAAGGATCTCTGCTAAAGAGCGCTGGTTTGTGACTAACACCGATAGACCCCGGCCAATAAGCTGGGAGGCAATCTCCCGCTGAAGATCGGAGAAACCGATCACAAGATCAGGCCTCATCTCCACAATTTTCTCAATATCGGAGCGAATAAATTGGCTCACAACAGGATGACACTTCGCTTCGGGAGGTCGTTCCACGTATTGGCTTACACCGACGATCACGTCGGCCCTGCCAAGGAGGTAGAACGTCTCGACGGTTTCTTCTGTGAGGCATATAATTCTCATACCGCTAATCATAAAGGATTCTTATGTTGAAAGCCATTTTTCTCCTCCTCCTCTCCTTGACCGCCTGGGGGACAGAGGAGCATGCAACCATCTCCGTCCAGCGGTGGCAGAAAAAGCTGGTTGTGACCATTAATCACGATGAAGGATGGCATACATACTGGAAGAACCCAGGTGACGCAGGAATAGCCTCGACGTTCAAATTCTCTCGGGAAGCGAAGGCCTACGAATGGCCGGCCCCAAAGAAGTATGTGGAGGCGGGCGATATCCTGACCATCGGGTACGCCGGGGTCAAGCACTTCTTCTTCGATGACCTGCCAGGTTCTTTCGATCTTCAAGTCGGCGTGCTCATTTGTAAGGACATCTGCATACCGGGTGAGGCCAAGCTGAGGCTTGGGGAAAAAGATGAGTTTGTGGCCAACCGGATGGCAAAGCCTTTCGACTCTTCAACGCTCGAGACTGCATTCAAAGAACTTCCATCTATAGCAAAGCTTCCCCCCACCTTCGAATTCTACCTGACTAGAACCAAGGGGCAACCCAACCTCACACTTCATTACACCTATAAGAATGTAAAGACCCCCACTCTGCCTAAGGAAATCAATTTTCTTACTCCTTTTCCTCAGGCACCGTGGGGCTTCAAGCGTGAATCTCTCTTTTACAAGGATGGGACACTCTATGGCAAAACAGAGATTGAATGGGACGGCGAATACCAAGAACCAGCTGTCGCTCTTCCAGAGTCCGGAAAATTTGAGCGTCCGTACCAGCTTCAGTTTCTCCTCAATGCTCCAGGCACCGCCGCTGTAACCGTTGTGACCCTTACTGCCGAGAACTTTTCCCTTGCAACGCCAACTCTGAACGAGTTCTATAAAAACCTTTCTCCTTTCACAGGTAAAGGGACAGTGGCCGCAGGGACCGTCTCCGGTGAGGAAGGAAGCATTTTCAAGTACCTCCTGTTTGCATTCCTCGGAGGACTTATTCTAAACCTCATGCCCTGTGTTCTGCCAGTCATCTCACTCAAACTGTTCGGACTGATTCAGCATAAAGGCCTTCCTCGCAGAAAAATTCTCTCGCACAACCTAAGTTACACCGCCGGAGTCATTTCAACTTTCATGGCCCTCGCTGGGGTCATCGCCGCCATTAAGTATAGCGGGGAAGAAATCGGATGGGGCTTCCAGCTCCAATCACCTGCGTTCATCCTAGTGATGATGCTGATCCTCTTTATACTTTCTTTGAACCTCTTCGGGCTCTTCGAGTTCGTGACTCCAGGCGGAGCAAAGTTAGGATCAGCGGAGCTCAAAGACGGTCTTGCAGGTGATTTTTTCTCAGGAATTCTCACTACAGTCCTCTCTACGCCCTGCTCTGCTCCCTTTCTTGGAACGGCCCTCACCTTTGCCTTCACCACATCGACAGCAAACATATTCCTGATGTTTTTCTTCATTGGCCTGGGTCTCGCCTCGCCCTTTCTCATGACTGCGGCAGTCCCCTCCTCGCTGAACATTTTCCCAAGGCCCGGCGCCTGGATGGAGAAGCTTAAATACTTTCTGGGCCTCTCCCTGATTGTGACGGTCATCTGGCTCTATGATGTCTTCGTGTCACTCGTGCAGTTCGATCTCATTAGCTGGCGGCTGAACCTCATCTTCGTACTCTGGTTTTTCGCCTTCTTCTTTGCCCAGAGAATATCCCGCTCTAGGATAGCCCAGTTTCTCGTCTTCGCATTGCCTCTGAGTCTCACTCTTCTTACCATCCAGAATCTTGAGCTCCGCCCCTCGACCTCCACCGAAGCAGCACTTGTTCAGAGTGAGTGGAAACCGTGGTCTGAGTCCAAGCTAGAGAGCGAGAAAGGAAAGCTCATCTTTATGGATTTCACGGCGGAATGGTGCCTGACCTGTAAGGTGAATAAGAAGCTCGTGCTTGAAACCGACAGCTTTAGGGAGCTCACAGAGAAATACAATCTCGTGCTCCTGCGCGCGGACTGGACTAAACGCGATGATAACATCACCCAGTTCCTCAAACGCTTTAAGATCGTAGGAGTTCCGGCCTATTTCGTGCAGAAAGCCGATGGTACTATCCTCTCTTTAGGGGAAACGATCTCCGTTGGAAAGATTGAGAATAACCTCAAGATCTAACTGCTTTCAGTCCTCAAACTTCGGAGGCAGAAGCATGATCTCCTGGACAACTTTGCGGGGATCCGCGTCCTCATACAAAACGGCATAAAGACCAGAGAAGATCCGAGCACGAATATTCATTTTCTTCGCCAGAAGGAAAGCCGCCTTTGTCGTCTTGTAACCCTCGACCACGCTCTTTGAGCCCGCGATGATCTCTTCTGGCCTGCGCCCCTTGGCCAGCTCGAGACCAAAAGATTTGTTTCGAGAGAGCTCACCGGTCGTTGTAAGGATCAGGTCCCCCATCCCCGAGGGCCCATAGAAGGTTTCAGGACGAGCACCAAATGCGGTACCGAAGCGAAGCATCTCAACAATTCCCCTGGTGATGAGGGCAGCACGGGTGTTGTGATTATAGCCCTGTCCTTCAAGAATCCCACCGGCGATGGCGATGACGTTCTTAAGGGATCCCCCTAGTAGAACGCCCTTCACATCAGTTGTAGGGACGGCCTTGAAGAAATCCGTCCCCAGCATGTCGCAGATTTGGAGGATTTGATCGCGGTCCTCACCGGCCAGCGAGACGAGTGTAATCTGTTTGTCGATGATCTCTTTGGCAAATGAAGGTCCGGAGAGGTACATGAGTTGGGAGCGGTAAGCTTCAAAGTATGATTTGAAGAGTTCATCCGGGAGCTTTAACGTCTCATGGTCGATGCCTTTGGCAAGATTCACTAGGCATACCCCACGATCGAACAGTTTTCGAAGCTCGCGCTCGTTGCGGGCGCAAAAGTCTTCAATCGCCGACATCGGAAGCCCCGAGACGATGAGTTCAATACCACCTTCGGCAAGAGTCTCTACCTCTCCCCAGTTACGAGCGGCCCGGATGGTTTCGGGTAACTTCTGACCTGGCAGATAGGTTGTGTTCTCGCCCCGGTTAATTTCTCGGAAGTTCTCTTCCGATCGCACCAGGACAATGACTTTCTGAAAGTTTTGGGTCAGTACAAAGCCAATCGCCGTACCGAATGCACCCCCACCGAGGACGAGCGCTGTCTTATACTTCATGGAACCCCTGGGGCTATAAACTGATCACACCTTTAATAGTACTCATCAACTTGTAAATCTCGAGGACTTCTTCGGCACTTGCCATAAGTTTTCTGGCCGATACAGAGGTGTAGTTCCCCATTTTGGAAGGGGTTTCATGGATCCGAAAGCCGGTGAGCCTCTCAATAATCAGGTGTTTATCATCTGTTTTGATGATGAACTTGAATTCATAATAGTCAGGCCACTGATAACTTTCCTCTAAAAGCGCCTTAAACTTTTCATTCTCCATAGTCTCTCCACTTTCTTCAAATATTTCATCTCAACTCATCGTTATCCCGAAGGAGCACAGCAATTTCAGGACCTTAGTTAAGCTGGGGTGATTAACTTTAATCTCATAAAGATCCGATGCAGATTCCAATGTAAAAGGCGACTGATTGCCTAGGGGGTACCCGATGAAAGTATGGATGCTGATTATTCTCGCCTTGCCTAGTTCGGCATTTTCCTCTGAGTTTTCGCGCATCAAACTACGACCGGATTTTGAACAACATATTACAAGCTCAGGCCCGAAAAGTAACGCCCCTCTGTCTCAGCGTCTAAAATCACTTCGTGCTGTGAACTCCCAAAATGTGCCGCCTTCTGCCTCAGGCGCCAATCTTCAGTCCCGGATGCTATCGGCCGTTCTAGGGGTTTCAAATCCTTTGCCCGTAGATGGAGAAGAGTCTCCCCTTTATGAGGAAATTCGTCGCCACCTTGAGGCATCACACCGAAGCATAGGTCTATCTGAGGTCCAGAACCTTAATCGCTTAAACCAACAGTTTAACTTGGGAAGTTCAAACTTCTCCGGCTTCTCGTGGCAACGCCCCTTCGGTGCGGTTCAAGTTTACGCCGACAGGCAAGTCACACCGAATATTTTTACCGAAAATTGGTTAGTGATGGATACCTTCACCTTCGAAGTTGAAGCCGCTACCTTCCTTGAACGGCTAACTGAAGCTGGCCTATCGGCCATGTCGGCGACAGAAATTGGTGCATTCGCAGGGATTAAGTTCCGACGTTCCTACAGCTATTCGCATTACGCTGCCTCCTATCAGGAAGGACTCTCCGCTGACTTTAGCCGACTCTTTCTTTCCTTTTTGTCATTCAACCAAAATTTCATGGAAAAGATGGGCAAGGAAGAGATTTTAAAGCGCGAAGATGTCTGGACTGCGAGCACCGGTGGTCTTATCTCTACTCCACCACTCTATAACATTTCATTTAGCGCGGGTGTCTTAGCGCAATATGACTACCAGAACGTCACAAGCATGCGAAACACTCAGGCCGGTGAACACCGCTATCTGGTCGGAGTGGAGGCCAAGAAAACAACAACTGCCGGTGCCACACTCGAACTCCAGCTCGACTTCTTTAAGCTTTTAAAGCTGACTCTCCTTCGCTACGACATCGATTATGAGTACGCATCCGGGAAGGAGTTTACTCTCGGCTTTAAGCCTGAGGAGTGGGAAAAAATAAAGAGCGACACAGCACTCGGGGGTGAGTTACGAGGGCTACTCAAGGGAGCTGGTACGGTCAAGCAGTTGGAGCCATATGTCGTAAGGCTAGATGAATCAAATTCATCCGCCCTCCAGCAACAAGGAAGTCTTCTCATTTGGGGCCGGATTCAGAAACAAAAAACTGAGCAAATTCGAGTCATCAAAGATAACCTTGTTAAGGTATTCTACAAAAACTATGCCCAGAATGTTAGAGCAGTCCAGAACGTTGTGAGTCGGCTGTTCTCTGCGGTGATCTACAAACTACTCAAGCTTCCATTGCCGGTTAATAACGCCGCCGTTTACTCGAAGCAATTTACCATCGAATATGAAGCGACTCACCCCCAGGCGACGGATCCGAAGGTCATCCGGGTAGAGAGTGGGGAGCAGTTCTCTTTCGTGCTCTCTCAATACTACAGCGCGGCTCGAACTGACCGTTGGATTGACCGCCGTTTTAAGAATGACCTCGCCTGGTTCGCCGACAACTATACGACCCTGCCGAAGTCCTTTAAAGAGGACATTCAAAACGAAGTCTTAAAGGGGCCAATGCAGATCGAAAGTACTCTGCGGGTCGAGAAGAGTGGATTTAACTACCTCGTCAATGCCCCAATGGACAATGTCTTCGGGCATTTAGCGCGTATCTGTAATTCGGCGAAAGCTCAGCAGTGGTCTCTCGAGGGTTCACGCCGCGAGCTTCTCCTCGAAAAGCAGACAGGGCCTGAGAAGTGTGTTAAAGACCTGGGTCTTGTCTTTGTGGATTTTAAGGGTGATTACGCTAATAATTTCCTCAGACCATCGCTTGCAAAGTTTGGAGACTTTCTCAAAAAGTACTATAAAAAATCGACATCCTTAGCAGATATCCAGGCACTCTTTGGTGCAGAAAATACCTTCGTTAATGGAAGAATCCAGGCGCAGTCCAACGTCGGTGTGGCATTCAGCACTACCTTTTCCGCTGGACAATTTCGAGGCCTAGGAGTTATTGATACATTCAAACGCAAAACCGGCGGAAGGACCCCTGCCAGCATCGTAAGTGAGTGAACTTGAAGACCGTCGACGTAGCCGAGGCCCGGAAGCTTCTCCTGAGCGGAGACGTGGTCGCCATTCCCACAGAGACGGTCTACGGTCTGGGTGGCTGGATTCATTCGGAGGTCGGTCTTAGGAAGATTTTTTCCATCAAAGAGCGACCGTTTTTTGATCCACTAATCGTGCATGTGGCCTCAGTGACCGAGGCCATGCCTCTTGCCAGAGAATGGACTGAGATCCATGAGGCACTTTCCAGAAAGTGCTGGCCAGGGCCGCTGACTCTCATCGCAGCCAAGGCAAAAGCAGTTAATCCCCTCATTACCTCAGGACTTGATTCCGTAGGCCTCCGTTGCCCAAGGCACGAGATCACACTCAAACTCCTTGCTAGTATAGAAGGTGGAATCGCAGCTCCTAGTGCTAATAAGTTTGGAAGAACGTCGCCCACAAGTGGCCAGCACGTATTTTCGGAGTTTGGGAATAACGTCGAAATTTTGGATGGCGGCCCTTCGGAGATAGGAATTGAGTCGACAGTTGTCGGTATCATCGGCAACAGAGTCGAAATCTTCCGGCCAGGCGTCTATACGGCATCGATGCTCAAAAAAATTCTCAACGAACAAGGACTTCGCGTTGAGGTGATTTATGCCGAAAGCCCGGTGGCGCCCGGTCAGCTGAAGCACCATTACATGCCAAAAATTCCCCTTGTAATCGTTCCCACAGGATTTAATTGGAACAAAGACATGTTCGTTGTTCCTTTCCCAATAACAAACCCAGTTCATTGGCGTCAACCCCCGACAGCAGAGTTAGCAAGCCGACAGCTCTACCAGAAGATGCGGGAATTTGATGAAGCAGGGTACGACGTTATTTTTGCCGAACGCAACTCATTCCACGACGCCGAGGAGTGGAAAGGGATCTGGAATAGACTTGAGAAGGCAAAAAGCTACTCCATTTAACGAAAGAAAAAACCTAACTTTTTCAGCGTAAAAACAATCACCGAGAAACTCAAAACTACGAGCACAAACTTCCGAAAGTTCATAAGCAGATTAGCGTAGTCGTCCCGGGCAAGATCGCCAAAAATATTGTGCTGATCAAGGATTGCGATAACTCGCTCCACGGAGTTATCCGCGATGAGGAACACGTCTCCTGCTTTGGTATGAATCGCTATGATATGCTGAGGATGAAGGAGCTTATAGGTTTTAACATCTTCGTAGCGAACCTCTCGGTTCATAAAGGGTAAGCCGCGGTTGAAGCGAAATCCTGTCTCGCAGAAAACAGCACCGCGGATGAAGGCGTAGTAGAGGGCAGGGATAATGATTAGGAAAAGAAACGAGACTGCCTCAAATGGGTAGCGGTAGTGATACTGGACCACGTCGATGATCCGGAAGCGACCATCCGCCTGAAACTTTTCGTAGGTGTAAGTCTCAAGGATGAAGTCATTCACAAAAAAGACCACGATCGCCAGAACTACGAGGCGAAAAAGATTAAGCATCGATGTCTTATAGAGCTTTTTACCGAGCATTAAAAATCTTCATTCTCAGGAAATATACCCTGAGCATAACGGACAAGATCAATAACTTCACGGGCACAGCCCTTACCGCTTTCGCGTTTGGTGACATAGTCCACGACGGCAATGACCTCATCACATGTATTCGGGACGGTAGCGGAGAAACCCGCCTTTTTTAAGAGTGGGATGTCAAAAAGCTCGTCACCCATGTAGAGGACCTCGGAGGCATCGACCTCATATCGGCGTAGGACATCTAAAAATGCTTCCCGTTTATCCTCATTCCCAGCATAGCAAAAATTTAGGCCTAGCTGCTCGACCCGCTTCTGAACCGAGACACTGTTCCCCCCCGTGATCACGCCGACCTTAAGTCCGGCCTTCATGAGGAGCTTCATGCCGTAGCCGTCATAGATGCAGAAGGTCCGGTTAAACCCAACTTCCTCGCTTGCCCACCACACATGGGCATCAGTGAGAATTCCATCGAGATCAAAGATCACTATTTTAATCCGCCGAAGTTTATCTTCTAGCTTTTTGGCCGTATCCCGCTGGCTCATTCGGTCACCGCTCGGCGAATTTTAAGAAGCTTCTCCACAATACCTTTCACGGAATCAAGAGGAAGGGCAGTCGCAGCATCAGAGAGTGCCTTATCCGGATTCGGATGGCATTCCATAAAGATCCCGTCGGCTCCAGCAGCAACAGCAGCTCTCGCAAGGACCAGGATCTGCTCGCGCTTACCACCCGTCGCAGTACCAAGCCCGCCTGGCCGCTGAACACAGTGTGTAGCATCATGAACCGTCCGTACTCCGAAGGATTTCATGACCTGAAACGATGCCATATCGACAACGAGGTTATTATATCCGAAGGACGAACCACGCTCAGTCAGAATAATTTTCTCTTTTGGAAGGAAGTGGGACGCCTTATCGACGATATTCTTCGTTTCTTCCGGTGAGAGGAACTGACCCTTCTTCACTTTCAGTTCCCGGTCATACTTCTTACACGCTTCAGCGCCAGCAAAAATCATATCCGTTTGACGGCATAGAAAGGCAGGAACCTGAAGAACACTTACCGCCTCAGCAACCGGCAGGGCTTGGTCCGGGGTATGAAAATCAGTGAGAGTAGGGAGACCGTATTCCTTATTAATCATCTGAAGGATTTTCAAACCCTCGTCGATGCCAGGACCGCGGTAAGAGGTGAAAGAGGAGCGATTCGCCTTATCAAATGAACCCTTGAAGTGCAGGTTAATTTCGTTTCGAAAGGGTGCCAGATCCTCGAGGAGTTTTTCAGTGATCTGTCGGGCAAGGTCTGCGCTCTCAATTACGCACGGGCCAATATAGAAATCCATCTTTGTCATAATCTTTCCTTATAGTTTAGCGCTCGCCTTTACGAAGGCAGCGAAGATCGGGTGGGGTTGAAAAGGCGTTGATTTAAACTCTGGGTGGTACTGGCAGGCAATAAAGAAAGGGTGATCAGCAAGTTCGATAACCTCGACAAGGTTTAAGGCAGGATTTTTGCCGGAGACCACGAGACCACGCTCCGTTAACTGCTTCACGAAGTCGTTATTGACCTCAAGCCGGTGGCGGTGCCGCTCACTGATCGTAGTGGTTCCATAGACCTTCTCCCCTAATGACCCGGGGGCAAAGACACATTCGTAAGCGCCAAGACGCATACTTCCGCCCTTCTGGGCCTCACGCTGCCCTGTCATATAGTGAACGACGAAACTTCCCTTCTCGGCGAACTCCATAGATGTCGCTTCTTTCATACCCACGACGTTCCGAGCGAACTCAATGACTGAGAGCTGAAGGCCAAGACAGATTCCGAAGAAGGGCTTATTTTTCTCACGGGCGAACTGAATCGCCTTGATCTTTCCTTCGGTCCCTCGAGAGCCGAAACCTCCCGGTATAAGGATACCGTCGACTTTCTCAAGGAGATCCGTTTTGACTCCTTTCTCAAGATCTTCGGCGTCGATGTAGATTCGATTGAGTTTGACCTGATTTACGATGGCCGCGTGGCAAAGCGCTTCATCCAGAGACTTATAGGATTCGATCAGTTCGGTGTATTTCCCGACGATCCCAATGTTCACTTCTTTGAGCGGGTTCTCGGCGTTAAAGATCACTCGATTGACTTCGTCCATCTTCGGTTCAGCGGTCCACATGCCCAGAAGCTCAGTGATCCGGCGATCAAGACCCTGATCATGGAAGGCCTTCGGAACCTTATAGATGAGGTCTAGGTCAATGGATTGGAAGACGTTTTGCTTAGGGACATTACAAAAGAGCGAAATCTTATCCAGAATCGATTGATCGATCTCGCGATCAGCACGGCAAAGGACGACGTCGGGGAACAAACCAATCGAACGCATCTCCTTAACTGAATGCTGCGCAGGTTTTGACTTCAACTCACCGGCCGCGTCTATATAGGGAACGAGTACCAAGTGCAGGAAAAGAACATTCTCTTTACCTACATCCAGGGCAAACTGCCGGATAGACTCTAGGAAGGGAAGCGACTCAATGTCCCCAACTGTTCCACCAATCTCACCAATTAGAAGGTCACAGTCTCGAGCGGCGACGTGAATCCGACGCTTAATCTCGTCAGTGATGTGCGGAACGACCTGCACAGTTTTTCCAAGATACTTTCCTTCACGCTCATTTTCTATCACCTGAAGATAAACTTTTCCGGTGGTGAAGTTATTCTCTTTCGTGAGTTTCAAGCTCGTGAAGCGCTCATAGTGGCCCAGATCAAGATCAGTTTCGGCGCCATCGTCAGTAACGAAAACCTCTCCATGCTGAGTCGGGCTCATGGTGCCAGGGTCGACGTTGATGTAGGGGTCCATCTTAAGCATGTTGATTTTGATTCCCCGGCGCTCAAGGAGGCAGCCGATGCTAGCGGCCGCGAGGCCCTTTCCGAGGGAACTCGTCACTCCGCCGGTGATGAAAATATACTTTTTATTGTGCTTGTTCAAATGAGTGCCCCTTCTACTTTTTTAATATCTTCAGGAACGTCAACGCCGATAAGTTTCTGAGTCGTAAGGATCGCTCCGAGAGTCATCCGATTCTCAAGGGCCCGAAGCTGCTCGAGTTTCTCCATGTCCTCCAAACGCGACAGTGGCAACTTCACAAACGCCGAAAGGGCCTGAGGCCGATAGCTGTAGACTCCAATGTGCTGATGCCAGGAGTATGATCGTCCGCCTTCGCGGTCAAAGGGCAAGGGCTGACGAGAGAAGTAGAGACACTGCTGTGATGTCGGTGCGTAGACCGCTTTGACAACGTTTGGATTCCGAAAGTCCTCCTCTGCCGTCGATCGCTCCCGCAGAAGCGTTGCCACATCAAAGCTACTGGAAAGATGGAACTCGGCCAGCTCCCTCAAGACACGACCACTCAGGAGTGGCTCATCACCCTGGACGTTGATCACAAGATCCAGAGAGTTGGCCGCGAGGAAGCGCTCGTAGGCAAGGGCAATCCGTTCTGATCCAGAGGGGACATCATCGTCGATCCGTAGAACTGAGCCTCCGAAGTCCCTCACATGGGCCTCGATGCCATCATGGTCGGTGACAACGTGACTTTCAAAGCCACTCTGACGGCAGTTTTCGAAAACCCGCTTAATCATCGATTGACCCTTGATCAACGCAAGTGGTTTTCCAGGGAAGCGCGACGAAGCAAAGCGGGCGGGAATGAGGATTGCAACTCTTGCCATAACGACGTTACCTACGAATTTAAATTTGACCACTCATCCTACGTTTTTTGATCGTATCCGACAATCAATTGAGGGGGAAATTCAAGTTTCCGTAAGTCAATTCCCATGCTAGCCTCCTTATTATGAAGAGCATTCTTACTGTCATTGTTTTGGCGCTTTCAGCGACCACTTACGCCCAAGATGAGGCACTGCTGCAAGATGCCATTACTAAACCCGTGCTCAGCCAACGGTGCCGAGAACTATTTAAAGAGAGGGCCGACAAGATCAAGGTTCAGCAGCGATTAAATGGTCTACTCCAGCGCAACGATGAGCTTCTCAAAAAGTCGCCCAAAGCAAAGGGAACAATTCATGCCAGACTCAATTCCACGCGGGTGAAAATCAGAAATGAGCTGTATCTGACGAATCTCCAGGTGGAGTCTATGGAAGAGACCATAGTCCGTTCCGGTTGCCCAGGCCTCTCTCTTTAAGAATCTGATTTTACTTCTCTAAAATTCTAATGCTACACTTTACCCGCACACAGTAATCAGGTTTCGGGAGACGCGCTTTGGAGAAGGCCTTAGTTCTATTTATTCTGCTCGTCGGCGGCACCGCAGTCTTCGCTCAGGATGAAGACCTCTCAGCACTTGAGACGGCGATCGACGAGGACCGGCTCGGGACAACAAAAGAAGCACCGAACGTTGAACCTGACATCAATGCCGCTGATAACCGCCCAAAGAGGTGGACCCGCAGGGATAACATAGACCCCAAAGACGCAGAAACTCAGGGACGCGTGCTTGACCTACGCTCGGTTATCGAAGAGGGCTTCCGGAGAAATCCCTTCGAACGCATCAGGGGGCAGCAAAGGGAGCAGATCGAGCTTTTGAAGACCGACGTCTGGCAACGCTTTTGGTTACCAAAAATCTCCCTCGAGCTAGACACTAACAACCACCGAATCGATCGTTTCCATGAGTCGAATCAGTCGTCACAGGGAATGGGTGCCCAACAAGCACCAACTGGAAGTTTGGGCCTAGTTATTGACCGCTATACAATCTTCAACTGGGGCCGAGACTATCTCAAGTACCAGAACGAACGTCAGACCCTCACTCGCTCTAACCAGCAACTCAGTGAGGCGCGCCGACGGTTAAAGTTCAGTCTGATTAATCAATACTTCAACATGATCCGGACCAAAGAAATAAAACGCATCCGCCAGGAACAGCTCCGACAAACTTCGTTTATTCATCGTCTCGCGCGAGAGAAACTCCAGCTCCGGAAAATCCGAGCTCAAGAATATTATCAGACACGTTCGGAGTACCTTCGTGCTCAAACCGAGTATCAAGAATCTCTGTACGATGTAGGGCTACAGGAAGAAGATATGGCCAACCTCCTCGGAGACGAGTGGCGTGGATCCTATCGGACGGTGGAGCAACTTAAATATGTCGCCGTCAATGCCTCACTCGATGAAGCCCTGAAGCTCGCCGAGGAACAATCGGTCGAATTCAGGGACGCCAAGCTCGCTTATGACAACGCCAGCAGGAGTTACGAACGGGCCCTGAAAGAAAACCTTCCCCTGCCTGAGTTTAGTTTTAACTTAGGGACCTATCGGACGGGCTTTGACCCGAATGGAACAACCTGGCAGTACCAGACAGCATCCGGGAATCGCAACATAGAGCTCGTCGCCGCTATCGACATGAGCTGGACCCTTCTTGGGGAGGGAGGCTTCTTCAACTCTCGAGTTAACCAGCAGGCCTACCTTAATAAGCGCATCGCAGAGATTAGCTTCTTTAACGTAAAGCGCCTCCTCGAAGTCAAGATCCGGACCATTTACAAGACCCTCCGTTTTCTCGAGCAGAAGGTGGAGATCGCTAGCTTCCAGCACAAAAACGCTCAAAGCAACTATGACTCAGTCCTCGACAATTATATCGCTGGCCGGGCCACCTACGCTGACATCAAATTTGCCGTAGACAACCTGGTGATCTCCCATGTGAACTCTGAGAACGTGAAATACGAGCACCTCCTGAAAAAGCTCGAGCTCGCCGACTATATGGGGCTCGAGGATTTCCCAGGAGAAAACTTCGAGCAGCTGGCCCAGAGGTAACCTATGACTTATATCCTCCTCCTCCTTCTGCCCCTCACCGCCTTTGCTGATTTCTTCGATCTTCCGGAAGAAGAACTCAATCCTGATTCAGAGGAAGTCCTGATCAAAAAGCCGGAGAAGTACCTTCGGCACGAAAGCATGATCTATGATCTCGATACGGATCTTGGGATCAAGGATCAGCGCCGCTACACAGGTGAGGACCGTAACCGCCTCTCCATCTCAGGCCACGTATCCGCTAACTATGAACAGTTCGGGGATCTTTTTGGCGGAGACATCGCCTACCTCAGACGCTCGACTCGCTATCACCAATTATGGTGGGGGGCCCAGTTTTTTCAGCACAGAACGTATTTCGATGCCATCACACAGAACCCGGCGAACAGTGGGACAAATAGTGAAGGGAGCTTTCAGCGGCCCGGAGACGTTCGAAATACTGTCATGGGAGTGGGCCTCGGTGTGGGCCACAGATTCAAACTTCTTCTCGATTTTTTTCCCACAGAGGACGTGTATGAAAACATCGATGTCTTTGTGAACGGCGTTCAGCTTAATGAATCCTTCGTTGACCGCCAATACCGCGGCTATGGGCTCACGGCCAACTACGGAATACACAAGCGCACGAGCACAAGTTTTTTCTGGGGTGGAAAAATGTCCTACAACGTTGCAAGTGTAAGCAGAAGGCCTATCGCCAATGAGCCAAGGAAAGCACGAAGCCTTACCCTTGGATGGCTTGCCTTCGCCCTCGAACTAGGGATCTTTTTCTAGACCATCAACGAATCTCTGAGATGACGTGATCCTGACCTGAAAAGAGGCTCTGTTCCTGCTTGATATAGGCCTTTGCTTCGTCAACATTGCTAAAAACTCCCAAGCTTACACGATACCAGGTCCCCTTGTCGGCGATCTTAACCTCGTTAATGATTGGGCTATATCCTCGAACCGTGAATCCTTCTGCAAACTGCTTGGCCTCATCGATGGTGTTATAAGAGCCAAGTTGAATCGTGTACTTTCCCGCCATACTTGAGATAGGCGTCCCCCCGGATGCGGCAGGAGTACTCATCGGCGCAGTAGGTTTGTTATCCGAAGAAAACTTTTCTAGCTCATCGCTAAGCCGAGTCTTGGATTCGTCCATGAGCTTCTTGAGTTTTTCTTCGTCGCTGAGCTTTGCATCTTGTGAGATTGTCGCTTCGGCATCTTCTTCAACCGCAGATTTAAGTTCCACCGTCTTCTCGTCCTCGGGCTTGAGCCCCGCCTCATTGAAAGCGAGCTTTCGGCCCAGACGGATGCCTAATGTGAAGCTCGTAATAATCAGCACCACCACAAAGATCAAAACCAGGATGATTTCTTTTTTTTCAAAAATGATGACTTTATTATTTTCTTCCATGTCAATATTTTAGGGGTTTACCCCATTTTGCGCCACACATTTTCATACCTGAACAAATCACTCTCTTTCTCTCCCCAACCACCTGACACTCTCCCAGTACAACCGTAGAACGAGGACCTACCCCATAAGGAGGACACTCATGAAAACAATTTTTAACAATCATCAGGGCCAGGGAATCATGGAATACGTCATTATTTCTAGCCTCATCGGAATCTGTTGCCTGGTTGCCGTCAAACAGTTCGGAGAAGTGATTCAGAAGCGGATTGAAAACATGAAATCCCAAGTCGCCAACGAAATATCTCTCAGGGACACTCGCCGGTGAATGCCCTCTCTACTGCCGCTGCGCTCGCGCTCCTGATCATTCTGGGTGCAGAGGCCGTAGACTTCCAGCGGAGTGCAGTTTGCCGGCAAGAGGCCTGGCTTCGGGCGATTGAAATGCTGACCGAGGCAAAGCTTTCCAAGGTTCCAAACCTAAAAACATCCAGGCACTTAAAATGCGTGATGAGGGTCTGGAGACTTGGAAACAAGTCACAATGGCAGAGACGAGGTAGGACTCATCTTGTAGGTCTCGAACTTCCGGGGACGTTATGAATCAGCGCGGGGAAACAACTCTTATTGCAGCATCGCTTCTCTTCGGTCTCACAGGCCTGGTTATCCTCGCTTCGCTGGAGCTGCAAAGCTCGTATCGACACCTCGTGCGAAGGACTAACCTGTTTCTCTGCGTTAAAGAAACGAATGGGGAACTCAATCTGCTCTTGCGGTCAACTGGACAAGCAAACTGGGGCATCCGCAATGCTCAGCGGGCCTCAGTGGTTGCTATCTTTATCCCTGGTCTTCAAGGGGTAACTGCGAGTGCCCAGAAAGTGAAAGCCTTTCTTCAACACTTTCAAAATGCCAAGATCGCCGCCTACCTAAGAAACCTTGCGCTCCTGAAAAATCGCGGATGCCCTCTCGACCCGCGGATGCTTGGAACACCCTTCACATTATCTCGGGATAACGAGGGCGCCTTACGCTTAAAGGATAAAAAATGGTCTTACATTTATTTTTTAAACCCCTATTTACTCACTATCGAAACCAAAGCACCAAGTTGGGAGAGCACAAATCCAAAGTTCAATTATCAGTCCAGCGAGAAAAGGGTGAGGTCACTCTCTCCCTCATCCTGGTCCTACTATTAGGGAGCGTCCTTTTCACTGGACTCTTATGGCTAAACCTACACTTCGAAACGAAAACTAAGGAGCACCTACGTGATTTTCAAAAAAATTGGAAAGCTCTTGCAACAAAATACAAAGCCTAAACTTTGGTGGATGAAGCTCGGCGTATCCTTGGTGGCATCCAACCTGTTTTTCTACCTACTCTTTGGCAGTCATCCACCAGGGACTTCAGCACCAGCACCAATACCGGGCCCGCTCGCCGGATGGGTAGCTGTTCAGATCGACGCAGAATTACAGACTCCATTTCAAGTTGGAAAAAAAGTACTCCTTATCAATCGAGACAAACGATTAAAAGTAGAAGGAGTGCTAGATGGTGAGAGGCCTGAAGGAGACGGCAAGCTCACTTTTCTCGTTCATGAGAAAGACGCTGCCGTCCTCTTTCACTACCGGAACTGGGAGATTCTCCCGTTCTTAAGGCACTTAACATTTAAGGCATTAACAAAAGGAAAAACTCATGAAATTTCTTATTAGCTTGATTCTAACTTTAGGAACTGCACAAGCAACTCCCATCATCATTAGTTATGAGGGAGAGAGAGAAGATGCACAGATTTTCTTCGACATTCTCAGGAAGGATTATCATGTTCCTTCACAACTCATGGACCTTATTGCCAGTAATGATTGCGAGGGGATAAAGGCTAAAGGAAAGATAGATCTTTGCGTAAAAAGCAACGGAGACCTTCATATAGTCTCCGTTGATCGTTCGTTCATTGAAGAATCTTTGAAAGTATTCCGTGCCCCTTAGGAGGAGCTATGAATTATTTCGTCGTAGCTTTCTTAGCAACTTTCTTTGTCACTTTAGCAGCTTTAGGAGCAGCAACTTTTGTTGCTTTGGCCACCTTAGGCGCGGAAGTGGTGGCTTCTTCATGGATCGCAAACTTAGGAGTAGTACCTTTATTGCGGTTTGCTGCCTTTCTCTTGGCACCCATAGCTCTGTGCTTAGCTTTACGACGGTTTTCGGTTACTGCGGTTCTAGAAGCCATAGGTATCTCCTCAAAGAAAAATCATAAGTTATCAAAAATGAAGCTCCTCAATTTAACGGTAACCCTTTTATTTGTCAAAACCTTCCTTCTGTTGCCCGTCGCAGCAGACGCCTCCCTTTTGCAGAGTGACATAATCCTGGCCAAAGGAGAGCAAAAAGAAATTAGCCCAGGAGGCTTAACAAACTTCTCCGTCGGGAACCCAGAGGTGATTTCCTACAGGTACATTCCAAAAGAGCAAAAGCTACTGGTAAAAGGTAAGAAAGTAGGATTCACAGACCTAGTTATTTGGAATGGCAAAGGTAAACAGGTCTATAGCATCTACGTCCTTTCAAAGCAGAAGTTCCTCAAGACCTTCCAGCTTGCCGATGCCTTGAAAAATTTAAACCTTTCTATCGACATTAAAGGACCCGTGATGACCGCCTCGGGAACACTCGGGGATTTCGCTGATTATCTCTACCTCCAGAAGATCAGAGCGCAGTTCCAGGAGCAAGTATTCTTTAAAATCAGGATTTCGCGGGAGCTCCGGAACCATATCATAGGCCAGCTCTATCATAAGCTTTACTCTAATGGCTTTTCCAGCGTCGCCTGCCAGGTCGACTGGCTCGATATTACCTGTTTCTACGAAGGCCAGAAAAATGAACATCTCTTAAAGCAGCTTGCTAGCTTTTACAAAGTTGCTTTCATAGCTCAGGACTCTCGCCAACAGCGGAAGAACTACCGAATCAAGCTTAAGATCATACAACTCGAACAAATGGAGGGACGTGAAATTCATCTCGGCTTGGACAAGTTATCGGGAAAAATATCTGATCTCTTTGAGTTTGGGTTGAGGAAGCTTGTTGATGACAACGCCGTACTTTTGGCGAGGTCAAAACTTGATCTTTCGACATTAGCCGAGCCAGAACTTGTCGCAAATCTTAATGCAAATCAGCTTGTGGAGATTGGCTCCCAGATCCCCTATCAAAATGTCTCCGTTCAGGGGGCGACAGTCATCGCCCCAATCGACTGGCGCTTTGCAGGGCTTAAAATCAAGACTAAGCTTACCGAATCGTACGGGAAGCTCCTGCTCGACTACGAAACGGAGTTCTCCAGACCCGTCGACCAAGCGATCAGCGGAAGCAAAGAAGTCTCATCCGCATTCCTTGAGGTCGGTGTGCCTTTGAAAATTTTCCAGATTGGATTTCAAACGACCAGCCGAGATCGGCGAGGCATCCCTCTCATATCTGAGATTCCCGTTCTTCGACACCTGTTTGAATCGAAGTCAGACCAGAAAACTTACAAACACATCTATGGGTACGCTGTACTCGAAGAGGCGGAATAAAATGTTAAGTTTATTTGCGAGCGAAGTCGCACCGCTATCTTCATCTGAAGCGCGGAACCGTTCCCGTGAAATTCTCGTCTCGGCCCTCAACAAGGGAATCATTCCTACTTGGGAGTCTCATATGATTGAACTTCCGGTGATGGGTCCAGAGGACCTGAGCGCGGTTGAAGAAAGCTTTAAGAAGCTTACAACCTGGACCTTCCTCCCTGGAGTATTGGATGTGGATGCAACAGAGTTTCTCTTCCACGCACCAGATCTCATTCAAATAATCCGTAATAATGGGCAGAGGGAGGTCAGATCCGTGCCTCTCTGCGATGAAGAATGGCAGCTCTGGCTCGAGATTGTCTCACTCGCCTTTCACCAGAACTGGAACTTAAGACATCCGTTTTCTAGCTTCTACGGCAAACTCTTTGGTGTCTCCTATCGGCTAAGTCTCATCCATGGTTCGACGTCTCCAGAGGGACGCTCAAAGCTAGTTCTACGGAAGTTGGCAGAGACTCCATACCAATTATCCGACTTCGGGAAGGCCGAGCTGCTCGAAGAACTAGTTAAACAAAAGAAAAATATTCTTATCGCCGGCGCAACAGGCTCAGGGAAGACTTCTCTCCTAGCGAGTTTGACCCATTTTTTCAGGCCAACTGAGCATGTAGTGGTTCTGGAAGATACCTTCGAAATTTTCTCACACCACCGCTTCCTCACTCGTTTCCTGGCCGGATCAACTCCCGAGACGGAGCTGAAGGCATATCTGGCCTACAGCCTCCGTATGAGCCCAGATCGCATTCTTTTAGGGGAAATGCGCTCTCATGAAGTCATTCCATTTATGCTCGCTATGAATACCGGGCATCGTGGTCTCATGGGAACGATTCACGCCGCGAGTGCACCCGATGCCATCAATCGCGTGGCACTTCTCTTTTCTCTCTATGCAGGTGATGGTGGGTTGAATTTCGACCGGGTCACTGAGCTCGTGTGTCGAAACCTGGAGTATGTAGTCTTTTTGGAGCAGCGAAGGGTCAAGGAAGTCATCCGGATCCTTGGGTCGGATCGGGGTATACCTTTTTTTGAAACCATCATTTCCGGGCCCCTTGAGGAGGCAACCAGTTGAAGGATTTTTTGACAGGTGAATACAAAAGTTACGGAATTCAAGAGGTTCCTAACCCCTAAAGCTCTTAGGCATGGCACGAAGCTTGCTCGTGAGTAAAGCATGAAAAATACAATCGCCTTTATTCTATTTGCCTCCTCGATGAACACTTTTGCACAGACTGTCGTACGAGAATTTTGTGAAGAGCTACCGATAGACAGAACCATTCGGGTTGCGGTGTCAAGATTTCGAAGCAAGACAAAGGTGGAGCAGAAGTACAGCCTCCGTAGGGCAAGTAGGAACATCTACGATGTCTTCTTAAATTTAGAGTTCAAACCTGCTCGCTCCTACGATGGCACCCCCGAGGAGAGACCTCGGCTTAACGACTTCTACCGCAACAGAATGAACCGTTGTTTCAAGGAATTTGATGTTTACCTTACAGACGAACATAACCGAAAAATTCGACTCAATATTTATAACCAGGAAATCCACAAACTTCAGGAGGCTCCACCTTTGGTGCGAATTAAAGTCGAGGGAGGTCAGCATCGATCTAACAGTGGAGCCTACGAGAGGAACATCGACTGTCGCACCATGATTCATGAAGCTTTCCATCTTCTTGGACTCGTCGATGAGTATGAAGAGAAATGGATGGGTTATAATCATAATTTTTTCTCATTGGGATTTAGACCCTACGTAGATGTGGACAACCAAAGGGTCAAACCCGCATTCGATTGTAGGGCGATAAGTCCGGTAGAATCGGTGATGCACAACCAACGCTACTTGGGCACAGGTCAATCAGTGTATTCTGCACATGCAAACATGATCATCTATCCCAATTGTTTACAGAAAAATGAAAAATACATTTCATGCGCTAAGTTTGCGTATAAGACAAGTTTCCGAAACAATAATGGTGCGGTGGCCCTTAGGGACTGTGCTCAACGAATCCCCGATTATTGCAAAACTAACGAGTGGCTACGAGTTGATAGACTAGACTAATGACCATAGAGGCCCCAACAGAGCGCCTCTATTTTCTAAGTGAATAAACTCCCTTCAAATCAAATTCCTAGCACCAAAAGTGCCTACATCTTGATCAGCTAGACAGAAAATCGTAACTTTGGTTGACAGGTGGCAAACGGGCTTACGAAAATTCCCTGATGTTCCTTGCAGTTGAAGGTTCTGAGACCGGCATGACGATTGCTTTATATCATCGCATGAAAAACATTATAGCCCTGATTCTGCTCGCCACCTCCACGTACTCCCTGGCCCAGGTGGCAGTTCGTGAATTCTGTGAAGAGCTCCCGATAGATAGCGCCATCCGCGTTCGGGTACCACCCTTCCGCAGTAAGACTACGACACAGAAGTACAGCCTTCGGCGCGCAAGTACAAACGTTTACGATGTCTTCTTAAACCTAGAATTTAAACCCGCTCGCTCTTTTGAAGGATCAGCCGAGGAGAAAATCCAGCTTAACGACAATTACCGAGCACGGATGAACAGTTGTTTTCGAGAACTTGAATCAACGCTTAAAGACGAGCATGGGAGACAACTACGGCTACATATCTATAACCCAGAACTCCACAAACTTCAGGACGCCCCTCCTTTAGTTAAGATAAAAATCGAGGGCGGGATTCATCGCTCGAACAGTATGGCCTACTCCTATAATATCGACTGCCCAACCATGATCCACGAGGCATTTCATCTCCTTGGACTCATCGACGAGTATGAGGAACATTGGAAAGGCTATAACCATAATTTTTTCTCGCTGGCCTTTAGGCCCTACGTCCCCGCGGACAATGGGGTCAAACCGGCATTCGACTGTCGCGCCTTAGGTCCCTGGGATTCGGTCATGAATAGCCAGTGGTCTCTTGGCAGAGGTCAGGGACTTTACTCGGCACATGTGAACATGATCATCTATCCCCATTGCCAGCAAAAAAACCAAAAATACCTATCATGCGCTCGGTTTGCATACAGAACGAGTTTCCAAAACAATAACGGTGCAATCGCCCTTAGGGACTGTTCGCAACAGGTTCCTGATTATTGTAAGAAAGACGATTGGCTACGAGTTAAAAGAGGAAACTAATGACAGCAGAAGGCCGGTTGGAGCCTTCGTTGCTTTGTAAGGAATAGCTTAAAAACAAATAGCTATTGACCTAAGTTGGTCGCTTGTTTGTAAGACATCCAACCATATTATAGACAGCCCCCGGTCCTGATTATTGAAATGACATGCTTGCTTGTGGCACCCCACTTGCTTTGAAGGAACTCATGAAAAAGATTTTACCTGTCCTTCTTCTGACCATCACGACTCTAACCCATGCTCAAAGCACTGTGAGCACTCTGTGTGAGGACCTCCCCATCAACGGGTCAGTTAGAGTTCTAGCCTTTCCTTCACGCAACAACCCACTTGCGCAACAGTATGGTCTTCGCCGCAGCGGAGAGCGTGAATACGAGGTCTACGTCAATATCGATTTTAAGGCTGCAGCAAGCTATGATGGAAACCTCCAAACGAAAGAGGCGATAAACAACCATTACAAGAGATTTATGCGCCAATGTTTTCGCAGGAATGAGAACAACCTTGTAGACGAATACCAGCGCAAAATAAAATTAAAGCTCTATGAAG
>JAIYDC010000134.1 GCA_027487685.1 Pseudomonadota bacterium
CCTCAGTGAAGTTAAGCTGTGCGGTTTTACGAAGAACGAGAAAGTAATCGTCGTCGCTAAGCTCGGAATGATAACGAGCGTAGTACTTCGCAAGGAGGTCGTAGTCCTTTAGAGTGGAGAGGTACATAAGGGTCTTGCCTTTATAGGCGCCGGCGGTGATGAAGTGGTTGATCAACCGCTCATTGCGCTTTTTAACGACGTAATACATGAGTGTCGGACCTACCAGCTGAGGGCGGTCGTTAATAATCTCGGCAATGGCGGTGCTTTTAATGATCTCATCTACCGATGCTTCGTTGACGAACGCGATCGTCTCCGTCCCAGTCTTCAGTGTCCAAACGACCCACCCGAGGGTGATCATGAGAGACGCCGCAATTGGCATAGAGATGCGCCAGTCGAGGAGATGACCGAACCAGTGCTTGATGCGTTGGGGGGTAGAGACATAGTAGTTAAAAGGAAGCTTGGCGGAGAGCTTGTGCTCGAGAAATGAGATGCGAGACGAGAGTTCTGGATGGGTCGAGAAAGTTCGCGCGAGCCACTTCGAGACAGGCCCCTTCTCCCCGCTTCGGCGTGTCTTCCGGGCCAGGTACTCTGGGATTTCATCCTGGGTCGTTAAATTTGCGAGTGCAGACTTGAAGGCCTCAAGGTCCGCACCGAGGACCATGACGGCGTAAGCGTCGGCCTCGAACTCGTGGGAGCGAAGTGTGTCGAAGAGGAGGGAATAATTAAAGACGAACCAGCCCAGGCAGAGCGTGACAACCCAGGCGGTGGTGAGACCTGCGTGGATGTAAGCGTCCTCTCCCCAGTAGAGGAATGAGACGCCAAAGACAACCAGCATGATAAGACCAAGACCGACAATAATCGAGATGAAATTTTTCATCAGGTCGATCACGCGTTTGTGAATGTGCCTGTTCGCAACATGCGCTAGCTCGTGAGCGATGACAGCGTCAAATTCAGCTAAAGTGAGTGTCGTTCGGAGTGCCCGTCCCACGAACATCGTTTGGTTGGAAAAAGAGAGCAATTTTAGGCCGACGACGAAAGCGTTCTTGATGTCGGTCTCGATCCAGCGGATACGCATATTAGGCTGACCTACCTGCTGCAGGCGATGGCCAATAAGCTCAAGATACTCGGGCTCTATGATCTCGCGGTTAGGGATCAGACGGAGCATGATGATCACGGTACAGAAGATTGTAAGAACAGAAACAAAGATGATGTTAAAGAGAAGGCCGATAAACCACAGGCTTCCCCACTCGTCATAGACGCCGTCCTGGAAGAGCCAGTTGAGGACTGCATAAATGAGGATTGGCAGCATCACCATGGCGAAGTTCACTCTGAGTTCTTTGACGAGGTGACCTTTGAAGGAATCGTAGAGTTCGAGCTGCGTCTGGCGCTCAACGTAGCGGATGAAAAACTGATAGATAAAGAAGCCTGAAAATAGGAGGCAGAGATAAACTGCGCCTAAGCCCACGATCCCGATCGCCATGGCCCTCTCGGAAATCAGGTGGGCAACGATGAACGCAAGGAATCCTTCGAAGATGAAGACATAGAAGTGGTGGCCCAGGATCATTTCCCGGTGGGAGGCGTTCTTCGCCTCAATAAGAGAAGCGAGGAACGCAGGGCGCTCCTTCCGGAACTTCTTTAAGTTGTAGGCGATGGCGATCACCAGGAATAGAACATAGAGCATTAGCTTGACTCTCCAGTGAACTTATCGGAATTTGATGAGACGAAGATTAAGGAAAACGAAAAGGAGACCGGTTGTGTCAAACACTCTTCTGAGCCTCAGGGAATTTCATGAGATGCATCTAAAACTGGGTAAAAACGACGTCATTCTCGACGTTCGAAATCCCGGGGAATACGCCGAGGGCCACATAAAGGGAGCGCTCAACATCCCTCTTCCGGAGGTCGCTCAGCACGTGGAAAAGCTCAAGGGCTTCGACCATGTTTACATTCATTGCAAGCGCGGAGGCCGTGCCCAGACTGCGTTCCAACTCCTGGCAGGTGCGGGACTTGGAAACCTGGTCTGTATTGGGGATGCGGGAATGGACATGTGGATTGCGGAAGGCTTTCCAGTCGAGCGTTAGTTAGCGAGTTTAAAGCAGAGCTCTTCGTGGTTGACCACATAGGTCTGGTCAATCACGTTCCCGAGTCCCAGCTGGCCCAAGGTCACTTTGACTCTTACCGGGAACTTCAAGGTCGTGAGTCCTGAGCAGTTGTATCCCAGAGCATTTTCGTTAATCAAACTTTGAGCGTAGGTCAGAAGCAGAGCGCGCATGCGATCTTCAGGGAGATCTTCCTGGAACCGCTGGAGGCAGTTGTCACGGCACTCGCGCTGGTGAGCAACGGCGTAGGTGCTGTACTCCTCAAGCTCGAAGACTTTTAAGCGGTTTGTTTTGAGTTGGTGGGAGCCGGTGGTGGGGGCCATGACTCGGACTTCGCAGTCGCAGCCGATGGCGAACGCGGCGGTGGATGCGGCGGTGAGGATCAGGGCCAGTAGGAAATTCATAAGTTCCGTATCGGACACCGGGGCGTGGCCTTAAGTGGGCCACGCCCCGGAGAAAAAATTGCCCTATCTATTCGATCCGGCCATCGCGGTGGATTTTGAAGCTTCGGCGACTTACTGGTAAACCATAGACCTTAAATATCACCTCATCCGTCCCTCTGGAAAACTCATACAATCCTTTCTTAAGAATGAGCGCTGGACGGTTTCGACCGCCGGCAGGCCGAAGAACGACGTCTGCTGCCACCTCTAAGACTGTGGTTTTAAAAGTTCTGGCAAAATCACCAAGGTTGAAAGTCAGGTCATCTCTACCATTAAACAGAACCGGAACGGTAAAGCGCTCAAAGATCTGCATCGGAAGTGGCTCAATTCCAAAAAGACTCGCCTCGTTAAGGGTCACTTCTTGCTGTTCGATCCTAACCCCTTTGATCCAAAGCTTTCGTTCATCGGCGATGAAGATCCCATTTCCAAGTATTCTTGCTCCCTTTGCATCGATAAACAACTGTGAGAAACGAAAATTCGAAAGCTCGAGTGGACCAAGAAGCCCTTCGACGATTCCAAAACGACCTCCTAATGAGGCCCCTTCATCACTGAACTGGCCCCCCAGGTCCTGAAAGGAATTCATTGAAAACGAAATAGAGGTAGGTGCCCCAGAAAATTCAAAAGTTCCCTCACCGACTACAGTGGCCTGAATGCCAAAGGAGGACTTCCCAATTTCGACATGACTTGGCACACTAAGCTTGATTCGCACGTTTTTGAATTCGAAGATTTCTCCGGCAGGGATAAAAAATCCACGCCCATAGTTTGAATCGTAACCAGAAGGAGAAACATCTATGCGGTCAGCAGACTGGCAGTAATCTCCGTACTCCCTAGTTACGCAGATTGAGAGGCTCTTAGATGAGTCGGGTTCCACTCGATACAGTTCCACTGAGAGTCGAGAGAGGATCAATGATCCATGACTTCTGAAGATGTAACTAAAAAGTTCCAGTTCGGTTCTGTTTCGAGGACTAAACGTCTGCGTGAGCCTTAGGAAGAGAAGTGGATCCATCTCATCCCGAAGAAGTTGCCCAACCATCGCCCGAACAGTCATGCTGGTCCCGACATTCTTTTTTATGGCTTCCCGGTAAATCACTTCGTGAAGCATCAGTGCCATCTTGTTGAATTCATCCAGTTTGTCCCACAGGTCCTGGCTAATGGTATAGCGGTTAGCACCGGGGATGATATCTCCATCGGCCAGCTGGACCGCGATCTGCTCGAGTTTGCAGCCACGCGGGATAACCGCCAGGCCCGCGTCCGCCACGTCAGAGAGTTCGATGCCAGGAAGGATCAGTGATTCGCGGAAGAACTCCTGCCCATACTCACGGTAGCGACTTGCACGCTGTGGCTGAAGTTGTGATAGTCGGCGCTCGAGGACTTCGCGGAACATGTCTTCGTGGTTTTGGGTGGTGAGCTTGAGAGGTTTAAAGCCTCGGACCCGGGCTTCGTAGAGATCGAGGAGTTCGACCTTGTCGCCGCAGACGATGACGTCGCCGCCGTTGCCGACGCGGTCTCCGGCCGTTGCTGTAAACGTAATAAAAGAGACAATTAAGAGGATGAGCATTTTCATAATATTCCTAAATTTTTTAAACTTATATCTTCTATTGCGTGCTTAACATTTACCGTTCATAAAAATGATCTATTCGATTCGGCCATCGCTGAAGACTTTAAAACTCCCTCTTGTTTCCAAGGAATCCCCCGTGAAAGTAACTGCGTATGCTGCCCGTTGAAATACATACGCACCTTTCTTAAGCACGAGCGCTGGTCGATTGCGGCCTGCCGCAGGACGAAGGATCACATCAGTAAGAACTTCGATATATGCTATATCAAGAGAGCCGGCCATGTTTCCAAGGTCATAATAGAGGGAGTGAGGCCGAGAATACCTGGACCGAATCGGAACAGTGAATCTACCGAAGAGATTAAGCTCCAGCGGGGTACCTTCAATTAAACTTATGTTCTCAAGAATCACTTTACGGTAAACAACCCAGAGGCCAGTCGCATGAAACTGTTTCCCTTCATCTTTGACGATCATAGATTTTTGAGTTTTAACTCCGACACTCCAGTTCGGTGTTGTGTAAATTTCCGCGCTAGCATCAGCCGTGAGATCCAGTTCACCGATGCGGCCACCAGAGATGCCAAATCCAGAGAATTTGAACTGACCTCCATCCTTAGAGTCCAATCGCAGGAAGGAAACGTTTCGAAGCATAATTGTGGCAGGAATAGTTCCAAGAACTTCAAAAGTTCCAGTTCCTCCTTTCACTAGTGGGAGGATCAGAGATTTCATTCGATGAAAAAAGCTTCGTACATCAAGAGTAATGCGAGCATTTTGTGCTTCGATGACTTCTCCTGCCTCAAAGAAGCGGCTTTCGGCACCATCGTCCATTTTAAAGCCCTTTGGGCTTACATCGGCTTTGCGCCCATAGGCACAGTGATCTATGAAGGGCTTGAGGCAAAGCACGAGTTTATCAGCTTCGAAGCGGAACGTGTTCTCTCCAGTTCGCCGAACTTTGAGAGGGTCGCGAGAATCGTAGGTGTAAGGATCGGTGTAAACCTCGAAGCTGAAGATTTCTAGTTTGGGTCCCTGGCCCTTTGTCAGCTCAAGGAAAAGCGCTTCATCCATCTCAGTTCGCAGAATCTGACCTACGAGAGCACGTACGATCATGCTACGTCCAGTGCGGTTCAGGATCGCCTCCCGATAGATCACCTCATGCAGCATAAGCGCCATCTTGTTAAACTCGTCGAGCTGATCCCAGAGGTCCTGGCTAATTGTGTAGCGATGACCCCCTGGCGGAATATCCGCATCTGAGAGCTGGATCACAATCTGCTCGAGTTTACAGCCGCGGGGGATCACCGCAAGGCCCGCGTCGTCTACGTCAGAGAGTTCAATCCCAGGAAGGATGATAGATTCTTTGAAAAACTCTTCGCCGTAATCGCGGAAGCGCTTGGCCCGCAGAGGCTGGAGCCGATGGATCCGACGCTCGATGACTTCATTGAGCATCTCCTCGTGGGTGTCGCTCTCTAATTTAAGAGGTTTGTGGCCTTTCACTCGCGCCTCATAGAGGTCAAGAAGTTCGACTCTGTCGCCGCAGACAACGACGTCGCCGCCATTACCTACACGGTCTCCGCCGCCTGCAAAGGTCTGAGCGCTGAACGCCAAAAGGGATAGTAGTAAGATTTTCATAAAGATTCCTCGTGCTTTGGAAGTTGTGTAACTGGATAAAGGTGAACGTTTAGGTGGTAGATCTCCCGGGGATCGTCACCTTCGACGAGGTCTGAGATTTCATCTTGAAAGCTTCGGACAAGGTCTTTTATTTTTTTTAAGTTTTTAGGGTTGAGCTTCAATAGGATCGACGAGAAATCCCGAAGCTCAGGGGTAACCTCACGTAGGGCCCGGTCGGAGAGCTCAAGAGTCTCCTGGTGGTAGCGCTTGATGGCACTGTTCGAGATGTCCTCCGTCGTCTGGTAGCGCAGGTGGGTGCGGCGGTAGCGCTCGCCCACTTCCTCAATCATTCCAAGACGCAGAAGCCTGTCGAGGGCGTCTCGAATCTTACTCTCCGGGAGGTTGAGTCTCGTCGCCAGGTGCGGGGCCTCGTGGGCCTCTTCCGGAAGTTCCAGAAGATTTAAAAGTGCGAGGTAGTACCAAGTTGAGAGCACCTGGTATTGATCCAGTGATAGGTCATGGAAGACTTTCTTGGCGCGCGTGCGCCGGGGTTTGGCCTCATCAAAGAAGCGCTCGATCTCGTGAGGTGGGTGATTGAGGTTCGTGAGAATCTTCTTCGCTGTAGTAACCGATACCGTCCGCTTACTCTGGATAATCTCACTTAAAGAACCAGAGCTGATCCCTAGCCGCCGGCCGAATGCGCGCTGGCTGTACGACGGATTAGTACTCCGCCGGGCCGCGTACTCGGCGACGAGCTTCTCTTGAAGGCGAGATTGTTGGTGCGGTGTCAGAAGTTCCATGGCGGGATACTTATGACAAGACCCCTCGGAGCACAATGCTCCTTGTAAAAAATCTGCTCCGACGGGCGGAGCAGGGATTCCTTAAGTACTTGAATCTTATTCTATTTCAGGTCGTACCAGTTGGCCCCGGTACCCATTTCCACCTTGAGCTCCACTGAAAGAGTCACCGCCCCTTCCATCTGCTCCTTGACCAGAACCTTAAGATCTTCGACCTCAGCTGGCTCCACATCAAAGATCAATTCATCGTGCACCTGAAGAATCATGCGCGACTTTAACTTCCGCTCGGCGAGAATCCGCTGGATGTTAATCATGGCGAGCTTGATGATATCCGCCGCGGTCCCCTGAATCGGACTATTGATCGCGACTCTTTCGGCCATGGCCTTCACTTGGCGGTTGGTTGACTTAATATCCGGAAGAAGGCGCTTGCGCCCAAAGAGCGTCTCGGCGTAACCGGTCGCCTCAGCGCGCTCCTTAAGGCCGTCGAGGTAGCTCTTCACAGACTGAAACTTTTGAAAGTAATTCGTGATGTACTTCTTCGCCTCTCCCTGGGAGATATGCAGAGTTTGCGAGAGACCAAAGCTTGTCTGACCGTACATAAGGCCGAAATTGATCGCCTTCGCTGAGTTTCGCATGTCTTTTGTGACCTGATCGAGGGGGATGTCGAAGATCTCAGAAGCAGTCTGACGGTGGATGTCTCGGTCGTTCTTGAAGGCCTCGAGCATGTGCCGGTCTTGGGAGAAGTGCGCTAATAGACGAAGCTCTACTTGGGAGTAGTCCGCCGAGAGCAGAACGCGACCCGGGGAGGGTACGAATCCGCGGCGAAGTTTGCGGCCATTCTCAGTGCGAACCGGGATATTCTGGAGATTCGGATTGTCAGAAGAAAGGCGGCCCGTCGCCGCGTTCGAGGGCTGGAAGTGAGTATGAATCTTTCCCGTCGTCGGAGAAATCATGGTGGGTAGTGCTTTCACATAGGTTGAGAGCAGTTTTTCAATCTCCCGGTATTTTAAGAGAAGCTCGGGGATAGGATTGAGCTTCAGCGCCGCAAGCTCCGTCAGAACTTCCGCGTCGGTAGAGTAACCCGTCTTAGTTCTCCGGATAACTGGAAGTTGAAGTTTTTCAAACAGGAGTTCACCAATCTGCTTCGGCGACCGCAGGTTCACCGTAGTTCCTGCTACCGCATAGACCTCCGCTTCGATAGCAGTGATCTGGGTCGTGAATTCCTGCTCAAGCTCTTTATAGAATTTGGTATCAAGAAAGACACCCTCGAGCTCGATCGCCGCCAGAACCTTGATCAGCGGAATGTCGAGGTCGTCATAGGCCCGTTCCGCATTCATCTCCTGCATTTTTGCTCGAAGGATGGGGTAGAGTTTCAGGATCGCCTCGGCCCTCGACCCATGATGGGTGAGTTCGGCCCCGTCGTCATTTCCAAAGAGATCTCCCTGGCCCTTAGCTGGGGCCTCGAGCTTAAAGCCGAGGAATTCCTCGGTGATGGTGTCCAGGTCATGCCGGAACTCAGGGTTTAAGATGAAGTGGGCCTGGGCGAGGTCAAAGTACTTAAACTCCGGCGTCACTCCGGACCCAAGAGCTAATTGAAGAATCGGCTTGGACTGGTAGCACACCACCAGGGGTCGGGCCTCATTAAGAATACTGATGAAGGTCTTAGCACCCTCAGGATTAAGGTCGATGAGGCCCACGGCCTTTGACGTCGCCACGGCGACTGCGCGCCAGCAGCGGTGCTGGTCAAGCTCGTCGTCGCACACTTGAGCAACGGCGACGGCGGCTTCAGTGGCCAGGGCCACTTTAAAATCTGCAAGAGTCCACCGCTCGACCGTCTTCGCTACTTCCCGCTCAGGGAGAAGCGAGGCCTTATCACTATGATCTTTAAATTCGGCCAGCTTGGTCTGCCAAGAACGGAAGCCAACCCTGTTCAGGAAGGTCTCTATTTCGGGAGTGTAGCGCAAGCGATAGCCGACTTCATCGGCGGAGAAACGCAGCTTAAGGTCACAGACGATCTTCACGAGTTCTTTTGAAAGCCGCGCCATGTCCGCTTGGGTAGCTATCGCTGCCTGAGCACGCTTGTTCTTAATCGCTGCCGCGTTAGCGAGGATATTTTCCAGACCGCCAAATTCCTCCAGTAGGTTTTGGGCACCCTTAGGGCCAATACCAGCGACACCTGGGATGTTATCTGAGGAGTCACCAATGAGAGAGAGGAAATCCATGATCTGCTCAGGATAAACGCCCATCTTATCTTTCACATCCTCTCGCTCGTAGATCTTCTCTTTCATCGTATCGAGAAGCTTTACCGGCCCGCCCACGAATTGCATGAGGTCCTTGTCTCCGGACGCGATAAGGATTTCATCGAAGTCGGCCTTCCACTGAGTGACCACCGAGCCGATAATGTCGTCGGCCTCATACCGTGGCACTTTGATTTCCGGAAGACCGAGTGCTGTCACCAGTTCGTCCACCAGGGCAAACTGCGGGATGAGCTCATCGGGTGGTTCTGTCCGGTTGGCCTTATATTCTGGATAGATGTCTTTTCGAAACGAGCCCTCTTTCGTATCCCGCGCCACGAGGACATGGGTCGGTTGATACTTGACCAGCATATTGTGAAGCATAGAGAGAACGCCATACACCGCGTTGACCGGAGTCCCATCGGGTGCATGGAGTGGACGAATGGCGAAGAAGGCCCGAAAGATGAAATTCGAGATGTCGATGACGATTAATTTTTTCATTCTAACCTATTGGAGTGGAACGGGAGGAGTATCAAACCATGGACCCTTGGGCTTGCGCAAATCCAATCTGGTCCCATCATTAGCAATGACAGTTGTGTCGGCCATGATGTCGCCGAGACGGTGGGCCGAGTCACCCTTGAAGAGGAAATAGACCTCCATCGCTGCAAGGGGTAAAGCGAAAACGCCGGAGAAGAACCATCCCCAGAAGGGAAAAACGAGGAAAAAAAGCGGAACAGTGAACGGGAGGTTACGGATGAAGGATTGCCAACCGGAGCAGGGCTCCCCGTCAATTAATGAGACGACTCCGAAGCCCATCAGGCGCTTGCCGATGGACTGGCCGTCATAAAGGGAATCGGAGATTGAGAGGTAAATGATCCCGAGGATGAGGCCCATGGGATAATAGAAAACAGCACCCAGAGTCACCAGGCCAATGTCGATACTTTTAGCTATGAGTCTGGACCGTCTCGCCCGGATCATCGGCCCGGTTAAGAAAGACTTTCTGTTCATCCCCGGTATTGTAGCCAAAAAATCACGGGTTGAGAGTAATTTCATTGATTCCCGAGTGGGGTAATCGGTTGTATAGTGAGTAGAACTTGTCCTGTGAATATCGATAAGTTAAAGTTAAACGGTGCTTAGCAAAGCACCGCATAAGGAGATTTTATGGCCAATTTAACAAGTGTCACTTCCGCCAACTGGGAACAGGAAGTCGCCAAGTCAGACAAACCGGTCCTCGTTGATTTCTGGGCCGAGTGGTGTGGTCCGTGTAAGGCGCTCTCTCCCGTCCTCGACGAGATCGCGACTGAAATGAATGGCAGGGCCAACATCGTCAAGGTCAACGTTGACCAAGCTTCCGACCTCGCCCAAAAATTTGGTATCCGCGGCATCCCGACGCTGATCTTCTTCAAAAATGGAGAAGTGAAGTCGACTCTCGTTGGAAACCAGCCGAAGGCCGAGATCGTCAAGAATATTACTTCTCTCATCGGTTAGTTTAAGGAGAGGCGGATTAGGACTGATCCGCCTCTATCATTTGATATGAATTTTATCCGTTCATCACTTAGCGAAGCCCAGACCACACTTAATCGATTCGTCGAGGATGAAACCAATGTTGCTCTCATCGAGCGTGCTATTGGAGTCTTCGCTGAGGCTTTCCGGAGCAAGGGACGAGTTTTCAGCTGCGGAAACGGTGGCTCAATGTGTGACTCGCTTCATTTCGCCGAAGAGCTCACTGGCCGTTATAGAAAGAATCGGGCACCCCTTCCAGCAACGGGCATCTCAGAAGCTGGCCACATCACCTGTATCGCTAATGATTTTGGATTCGAGTACATCTTCTCCCGTTTCGTTGAAGCGTGGGGCCAGGAAGGTGATGTACTCCTTGCGATTTCGACCTCTGGTAACTCGGAAAATGTCATCCGTGCCGTTGAAGTCGCCCGCGCCAAGGGGATGAAGGTTGTGGGTCTCCTCGGTAAAGATGGTGGAAAATTAAAGGGTATGGTGGACGTTCCTGTGATCGTTCAATCCCCGATTACGGATCGGATCCAAGAGATCCATATCAAGTGCATACACATCTTCATTGAAGGCATTGAACGGCAGCTTTTCCCAGAAAACTACGCTTAGTACCTATAATCTTTTCACTGACGCACTGCTTCCGTGTGGCCATTAACGCACTACAGGGCTACTAGTCATCCACTTTTCAAGAGGAAGTTTATGACTATGAAACCCTGGATGATCCTTGCCGTAACACTTGCGCTTTTTCAAGGCATAGCTAAGGCCGACACTGTCTACACAACAGTGTTCAACGTCTTCGAATCCATCAAGACAAACAAGCTTTTAATCCTTTCGTCCGTCGACGGACGAGTCTTTAAGACCAGTTTTACTGATGAGAACAGCAAAAAAATGAAGGCCCTCGTTGGTCGCGTGGTACGCCTCGATTTTCGGGACCTCGGTCCGGAAGCTGTCATCACTTCGATCAGAGAAATTTCCCCGGGCGAGATCGACACCACCACTCTGGATTTGAACCATTTCCGCTACAACCAACTTCGGCAGTTCGCCCCAACTGAACTCCAGGGATTAGCAGACGCGAAGAAAATCTTTGATGAGATGCTTAACGACGGAGATAAGGGACGCTCTGAGTGCTTCAAGCGCGCTCACATGTGGTCCTTCGACATGTGGTCAAAGCTTGGTGTGTCTTCAGAGAAAATCTTCATCTTCTATACTAAGCGCTATCAGATTCTGGAAGAAGAGAAGTGGTGGTTCCATGTGGCCCCGATGGTCACCGCCGGGGGAATTGAGTACGTTCTCGATGGCACTTTCATGCAAAAGCCCATTACGATTAAGGAGTGGCTTGCCCATTTCATCAAGTCTGAGAAGATCACCTGTCCGGAGATTAACCGTTATCAGGAGTTCGAAGAGGGCCACTGGAACCGCCTGTGCTACTTCATGCGAGTGCCGATGTACTACTTCAGCCCTCTCAATATCGAGAACCGGGACAAGAACGGCGTTGAGCGCAACCACTGGGTCCTCGAGGAGCTTCAAGATGCAAGGAAGGCGTTCCGGAACTGGGAACGCGCTTACGAAGGCCTCGATACCGGCAAAATCATCCCAAAGTTTTAAGGATAAAAAATGAAAACAATCACTCTCGTCGTCATATCATTAATCTCACTTTCGGCGCTTGCTCACACCATCGAGGGAACCCTCATCCTCAAGGGCACAGTCAGGACCAAATTTGATTTGAATGGTCTCTCCACCACTTGCCGGGCACAGGTCGAGAAGGTCAAAAATCTCCTCCAGGAAGATTCTTACGGAAACCCCGCTTATAATGTCAGGGTTGACGTTGGTCTTTCCAATTACGATGAGACGACCGGAAAGTTTCTGCGCTTTAGTCAGGAATTATGGTTCAATAACCTCTTTGCCGTAGGAGGCAATAAGACTGAGGTACGGGACCTCGATTATGCCGCTCCCGGAGGTGCAACCCTTAAGATCGACGGCCAAGGCCGGATCCGCAGCGTGACCTTCCCCTACAGCGGTCGCCCCCTGACTTGTAACTTCTAGTCCGATCTGGGGAGGGGATTTTTGCCTCTCCCTGTTGGCAACCAACAGATCGTAATCCTGAGGCCTTAACCGGAAATCCTTTCCGCCTCTCCTCATTTAAGTGAAAACTGTTGGATGCCCGTAGAATAGAGCTATGAAGTTCTTCGCGATCATCCTCTCCCTCCAGCTCATGGTCTCGCCGGTCTTGGCGCAGACGACCAGCGCTCAGAATGGGTCGACCGATCAGTCAACGCAAGCACCAACTGGTGCAGACGGTAAGCCGATCACGGACCCCAAACAGGCGAGCGAAGTTCAGGCCCAAAAAAATGAGGAGTACGATAAGAACTCCCAGACTTCAGGTGGGTTTGAGTTCTACAGCAGGCAATCCCTCAACGTGATCAACAGCGTCATCGGAGCGAACATGATCACGCGGTGCTCATTTGGGATGAAGGTTCCGTCGATTGCGATGTTCTGGGCGGCTAGCCTCGTCTATATCGTGAGCGAGATTAGCAACGGAGGGAAGGCCCAGAATAAGGACCAGAAGGACTTCCTGACGGAGCTTGCGGAGGCGAAAAAGAAGGATCAGCAATCTCTGAAGGGCGGAGGGAACGGCGACATCCAGCGAATTACTATTGAAAAGCGGCTGGCGGATGAAAAGCGTCTTTCAAAACTTGTGGACGATCGGACCATGTGGCTTTCTGCGGTCTCTGCGATGTACATGGCGGCGGCAATCATGGCGATCATGGAAGAGGTGAATGGGAACATCGCGGGAGTGGGTGCAGCGAACGGGACCTGTATCGGAACTGCGACGGCGCTTGCCTCGCCGTGTGGTCCTAATTTTCCTTCATGCTATGCAACTCACTACGCCGCTTGTATGGCGATTTCGCCGACCGGAGCAATGAGTACGAAACCTAACTTCGCTGCCCCATTGCCGATCATTATTGCTGGCGGAATTTGCGGTGCTTCGACTCTCTACTCTGCGGGATGCTATGCCTACCTTGGAGCCTACTCGGCCATCGCCTGGGCCAACTGCTCCCCCCTTTGGCCTGCGTTCATGATCCAGGAGATCGCCCTTTCTTCTGCTGTCGCCATCGCCTACAGTACGGGATTTGGAATGGCGAGCGGCGACGGAAACTTCAACTACGTGAAGATCATGATTGGGCTACTTACGTTCTTTGTGAAAGCTCTTAACCCACTCATCCAGGCCGCCTATAACTTTCCAATCCCAAGGGCGGTAACCTTCGGAATCAATGGCGCATTGACCGTTGGGATTATCGCGGGCCTCAAGCAACGGCAGAGTGGCGTGATCCAGCCGAATATCCAGAAACTGACGAAACTCTTAAACACCTTCCGCCAGCAAACAGACGACAACCGCGGAATGAACCAGTACACGAAATCCGGTCAGGAGCAAGACGCCGCGGGCGCGACGGTCAATGGAACCGCCAACGGAAACAACGCAGTGTCGAGTGGTGCTGATACCGGGAATAGCAAGGCCGTAGATGCGAGCGCTGGAAATGGGGGCTCCGCCGGTGGTGGAGCTAACGGCAGTGCTAACGGCGGCGTTAGCGGTGGCGCGAACCGGGTCACGCCCAACACGATCACGGCACTGCCTGAGGCAACAACCGGGAAAACCTGCGCGGGCCAGACGGATAAAGGAATCGACATCTCAGAGAAAGCGTGTGCAAACCCGATCCGCCTTACGAGGCCAGTGGTGGGTGAGCTCGCGCCGAACGACCAGGTCCTCATGACCTCAACGACGACCCTCGCGACAGACCTCGCCAACGAGCTGGCGAGTGGGAATACCGAACGGGCCCGGGTCCTTGCCGGGGAGGTCAGCGCGAAGATGGGTGCCCTGAGCGAACTCTACGACCGCAAGAAGGCCGAACTCAATGACCATGTCCGGGCGAAAGGCGAGAAAGACTTCGACTTCCAGACAGAGGTGAGCAAGCAACTGACGAAGGTGCAGGATACGCTCAACGACGGTCTGCGGACGGAAAAGGTCGCTGCACTACCGCCGAACTTCCGTATCGACCTTACCGACGTCGGTGCATCAGCGTCGAATTTCGTGGAGTCGGCGGCGAAAGACGGGGGCCAGGGCAGGGACTCCGGCAAGGCCCCGAGTCAAGAGGTCGTCACAGTTGAAGCTGCGACCCCAAGTGAAGACGCTGAGGAAAAATCAGACGAGGCCACGATCCAGGCCGCCATGGAGGAGAATGTAAAGCTTAGCGAAGCGGATCAGAAAGCGGCCGGAATGAATGGCTATCTTGACCTAGATGAAAAGCTCTCTGTCGCGGGCAAAGGTCAGGATGGGATTTCCCCAGTTGCAGACGCCTCAATCTTTATGCAAATTTCAAACAGGTATCTACGAAGCCTCGATCGAATTCTTACTCGAAAAAAGCATAAGATCACTACCCCGAAGCAAGCTCTGGGGACAAAGAAAACCAAATAAAAGACAGAAACTCTCGGCCAACCAACAGAAAGAACCTCTGCTAATTTTCTTTCGCACAACCCAATTCAGATTATAATAAATTATAAATCGTTATTTTTCCACGGAAGGGGAAGTGTTATGGAAATCATCCAGTTTAGTATTAGATTTATCATCGAGGGCGGAATCTTCATGTACGTCATCCTCGCCGTGTGGGCCTTTGCAATTGCCGTCGCCCTTGAGCGGTTCAAAAAGCTCGCCTACACCTACGATGTTGATGGCCCGTCATTTATGAACGAACTTCAGCGCTACATTTTATCCAATGATATCCAGGGCGCGATCCGAGTTTGCTCCGGCTCTACGGCGGCTCTTCCCCGGGTACTCAAGAGCGGCCTGAAGCGAGCTAACCAGTCACCTGAGCAAGTGCAAAACGCTATCGATGCAACTGCGCTCGAGGTGATTCCTAAAATCGAACAACGAATCCCTTACCTTCAGCTCGCGGCGAATCTCTCAACTCTCTTTGGACTTCTTGGAACAATCCAGGGTCTTATTCAGTCATTCTCCGCAGTTTCCGCCGCTGACCCGACTCAGAAAGCAGAAGTTCTTGCGAAAGGTATCGCTGTCGCCATGAACACCACCGCCCTTGGCCTCTTGGCGGCGATCACCATCATGATGGTTCACGCCTTCCTGATGGCGAAGTCGGAGAAAATTGTTAACGAGATAGATGAATTCTCCGTGAAGCTCCAGGACATCCTTGGCACTAAGAAAGCGATCGACGATTAGGGAGCGCGTATGCTCAGAGTACCGACCAGCCGAAAACGTAAGAAACCTGAAGAGAAGCTTAACCTGGTCCCGATCATGGATTCGGTCTTCATCTTCATTTTCTTTCTCCTTATGTCTGCGAGCTTTCTGAAGATCTATGAAATCGGTAGCGATGCTCCAATCATCTCCGATTCAGAGCCAGAGAAACCAGAAAAAGACCCGCTCGCCCTAACGCTTGAGATGAATACCAACGAAATAACTCTCTCCCAAGGGATACCCTCAACGCCGATCAAGAAATTTACTCGGGCCACGACCGGTGATTATAACTATGAAGAGCTGCACAGTGTCCTGATCGAACTCAAGAAGCAGCACCTGGAAGAGGACACCATCATCTTCGAACCCGTAGGTGAAGTCACCTATGAGGAGATTGTAAAGGTTATGGATGCTGTGCGGACAGTTTCAAAAACCGACGAGGCGATCTTCCGAAAAAACAAGGACGGGATCGAGGAGCGGATCAAGGATCTCTTCTCCAAAATCGTCTTCAGCAATCTAACGAATTAGGAAACGTATGGCCAAGCGCGCTTCACGATTTACACGGAGGAAAAAAGAGGCGGTGTTCGACATCGACATCACTTCACTCCTCGATATTCTGACGATCCTTTTGGTCTTCTTACTCCAAAGCTATAACTCCTCTGGGGTTGTCATCAACGTGCCTAAAGGCATCGACCTCCCGAGATCCGCTTCGGAGTCTCTGAATAGCTTTGGGGTCAACATTCAGGTCTCAAAGTCCAACATCTGGGTCGATGATACCGAGGTCCTTAACGTCGATACGACGGGTAACTCACAGATCTATGATGAAGGAGGGCGCAGGATTGTCCCTCTTTATAACGAATTGATAAAAATCAAAGAAACCATCAAAGCCTCGGAGAAGCTATCTCCAGACGTTAAAAAGTTCTCTGGTGTTGCAAATCTGGTAGTCGACAAGACTATTAAGTTCGAATTCCTGAAAAAAGTTATGCACACTTGTGCCACTGCCGGCTATAAAGAATTCAAATTCGTTGTCATGACGAAGACAGGAAACTAGTACCAGGCCTTGATCAATCGTATGACCCAAGCTTGAAAACAACAGAATCATCACACTCTTCAGCCGTCCCTCTATTAAGCAGTACGGTTGAAGAGCATTATCGTGCCTAGATTCTGAATTGGTTTAGAGCTTCTTCGGGTAGAAGTTCATTGGCTGCTTCACCTCAACTGTCCCGCCTCCGAGAGGTTCCGGGAACGTGATCCCTTTCAAAACATTCAGGACGCAGAAACTGACGTCTCTAGGGAGTGGGGTAGATCCATCGAGGCCCGCTTTTGAAACGTGGCCAGAGCTACCGATAACAAAATTAAGTCGAATGGACCCGTTGATCTCGGTCCCCTTCGCCTCCAACTCCCGCTGGTAGCAGCTCCGGAACTGAGGTAAGAATTCCATTAAACGGCGGCGGATCACATCTGGATCCATGGAGCCAAGGACCACGGTCTCTGAAGGAATACCTGCGGTATAGATCGCCCGCTTGGACGAAAGCCCCTCAGCCCCTTTTGACTGTCCCAGAACTCCTGTAGTGGCGCCGACCAGGCTTCCCTGGTTTGTTGCGATGTCGGCGGTTTTGATCTGGCCTGTACCACTACTCACTCCCGTAGTCGCTCCGACCATCTCACCACCTGAACCTGAAGCCGTTTTAGTCTGAACTCCGGTCAGGGAGCCACCCTTGGCAACGAGGGAACTAATGGAGCTCTTGAAGTCCGCTGACTTGTAGACTTCCACGTGCCCTTGAGTTTTCATCGTGAGCTGCGACTGGGCCGTCGGTGCCTTCGTTGAAGGAAGCTTCGCTGTCTCAGTCGAATTTGAAGATGCTGCCGGAGTCGTCATGGGCTTTGTCGTCGGCTTTTTCACCGGCTCAGTCCCCTGCTTGACGATCTTCTTTTCCGGAGCAGTACGCGTGCCTGGGTCAGGCTTCTGATTTTTAACTTTTGTGTCAGCAACATCCGGCTTTTTGATGTCCGGTTGTTTTTCGACTGCTTGTTTCTTTTCAACAGCGATCTTATCCGGTGCTTTTTGAGCAACTTTCGGAGCGTTCTCAGTCTTCTCAACAACGGGCTTCTCAGCAACCGTGAGTTTCTCACGGTAGAGGATGGTCGCAAGACGCTCAGGCGCAAGCTCGTTTTTCCGCTCATCCACCGGAACTTCGATAGAACTAAGCCCAACGGAAAGGAGAACGAAACCAAACATGAAGATCGCTAGATACTTCCGAAACTCTGGGTCACGTTTAAGAATCGGCGCGGAGGCAATCTTCGGCGGGGCCTGAACATTCCTAATGAAGATCTGAAGATCGTCTTTATGGAGGCGAAGAAGGTCCTGCCCATGGAGTTCCACGCTGGTTGCGACATGCCCTGTGTCTTTTTTCTTATCACTCAGGAGGAAAACACCGAAGCCCGGTAGAGTATGAACGAGAGCATATCCGCCATGGACGTCAACGAAGGGAAATTTGTCATTTTTCCCGAGGTACGGGAACTCCAGTTCCTCTTGCCTTGAAAGAACTCCGGTGATCTGATAAGTCTGTCGCCCCTCTGGTAGGTAGTCGACGCTGAAGACCTGATCACGGAATAAAATAATAACTTCAACTGCCTGCTTGGCAGCTTCGTAACGAAAGATTGGATAGAGTTCATCCTTATCTTCAAAAATGTACTCACTAAACTCGGCCTTGGGGTCGGCGGCAAGCGGATATACAACCGAGGGAGCATTGGTTGATACAGCAGGAGCAGTCTTAGGGAGAGCCTTAGGTGAAGCTGGGAGATCCGGCAGAGCTGACGTCTTAACGGACGCTTCACCACGTGCAGGTTCAAGTGTTTCGAGAACCGGCGGGAGGGACTCCTCAGGTACGTAATTTCGAAATTCAAAGTTAACATCGGCAAGACGAAAGACGTCGCCGATTCGAAGTTCCTTGACGATGATCTTATCATCATTGACGAAGGTCCCGTTGGTCGAGTTCATGTCGTAGATCATGGCCTTGTTGTCGAAGAGCTCAAGCACCGCATGAACGGCCGAAACCGCATCAGCAGGGACGACGAGGTCGCAGCTCTCTGTGCGTCCCAGGAGGATTCGCCCCTTCCCGAAGACTCCACTCCGTACACCGGCCACTTTGGTCAGAGGGCGCAGTTCATACATCTTCTGGTGTTTGCTCTTTTCTAATTCCACAATATCCCCTAGCGAATGCCGTCGATGGCCTTCTTCATTTCCTGATTAAAGTTTTCTCTCTCTGGAAGCTTGTTACGGAATTCCTTTCGCAGTCGCGGAGAGATCGAAAGGTCCCCGGGTGATCCGGCCTCCCCTTCGACTCCAATTTCGTCGAAATCAAATTTCTCAAATTTTTTATACTCGTAGCGAACATTCGACTTGGGATCTTCCGCCAAAGCATGAAGAGAAAATAACAAGAGGGCAAAGGTTACGAGCTTCACGGTGCTCCTCCTAGTTTTGAACGAACGGTTGCGTAGTAGCGCTGAAGATTGGCGGTCTTAGGATCGGCAATCTTATCAAAGACCTTCTGCGCCTCAATCTTATCTCCTAACTTCTGGAGGGTGAGGGCAAGATTTAATCCAACCTCCGCCCGGGTCCAGGACGCGCGTGGTATCGCTCGATAGGACTCTAGTGCACGGGGATAATCTGCCTGAATAAAATACGTTGTCGCCACCGCCGTCAAGAGATCAATGTCTGTGGGTGACTGAGAGAGAAGCCCTTGAAAAAGAGGGAGGGCCGCGTCGGCCAGGCCGTAGGTTAGATAAAGTCGCGCTAAGTTGTAGCGCGGGGTCTTCGCGAACTTTGCTTCACGATTAGCACGTTCAAATGCTACCAGCGCTTTCTGATCCTGTCCCTGCCTGGAGTACATAACTCCAATATTATTGAGCGCAGGAACGTAGTTCGAACTCATCTCAAGGGCCTTATTGTAGAATAATAGGGCCTTGCGTGAGGAGCCCGAATTTAAGTGGCAATTTGCGACTTGATTCCAATAGGCCGGTACTTTCTGATAGCGATGATAAGCAGAAGACGCTACTTTAAATGCCTCTGCAAATTCACCTCGGGAACATCGGACTGAGATCTCCAAAAGAGGATCACCGGCAGTTTTCACGCCCTCAAGATCCTTCGCACTGTAACGGTCGAGAGTTTCATCTTGTAGTGCAGGTGTCATCACTGAGGTCGCACCGGCGTAAAAATCCGCGACATCGCTACTTCTTAATGGCTTCTCTTTCTGAAAGCTAGGGGTAGGAGTAGAATCAGGAGCAGGTCCGCTCTTTTTCTCAGGCGTCGATGAGCAGGCGGCTAAAAGGAGGAGAGGAATTAGGTGTTTCATCGTCGACCTCCCCGATCCATGAGGGCCGCTTCTTTCTGAGTGAAGAAGCGTTTATGCATGTCCTGCTCATTGAAGAGAACAGAAAAGTTAGAGAGCGAGAGTATCTTATTATCACTGATGAGCTTACGGACTTCATTTCTTTGCTTGCGGGCGTTCTGAAGAATAGGACCGTGGACATCCGCCATGGCCTTACGGAAGCTTTCCACGAATTCAGGAGATTTTTCAGGAGGAGAAAACGCCTTCAGTGTCTCTCCGAATTCTTCATAGCCTGCGATGATGTAGCGGTACCCTTCGACTATGCCTTTCCCGGATCCAATCTTCTGAAGCTGGTTTACATCTGTCGCCATCTGATCGAGAAGCTGAAGCTTGGACTTAAGGGCGTTCTCAAATGTCGCCTGAGGGAATGAGAGACGAATCTGATCCAATCGGCGCTTCTTGTCGGCAATGATCGAGACAAGCCTCTCCGCCATAAGGTCTAACGCTTCTACAGGAACATCAAGCTTCTGTGTCTTGGCCTGCTGATAGAATCGGTTCTGCTTATCGGAGATGGCCCTCGCCTCTTCAGCCTGTCCGATGGTGGCCAGCTCCCGGCGGTAATCTTCGTAAGGCTTAATAAGTAGGGGCCCATTCTTAGGATTCTGCTCAAGCTCACGGAGCATTCGCTCATAGGTGTCCCACTGCTTAGTTTTCGAAAGATCCTTTAATATCTCAAGCGCCACTTCTGTGGCCGTCACCTCAGGAACACCACAGCTCTTGGCCATACTGTGAACTTCGAGGGCCTTTTTAAGATCATCATTAGCGAGAGCGATAAAAGCTGCATTCTTAAAAGACGCGGCTTTACTATTCGTCCGCTCACGGCAAAGCTTCACGAGAAGACGATGGGACAGATCAGCGGAGGGAGCGAACTGCTGCCTTAGAAAGAGCCCGGCGGCGATGCTCAAATAGGAGTCAGCAAACTTCACAACATCGGCGACGTCCATTTCCCGAAGAGCTGTGCTCGCCCAGCTATAAGTCTGTGAGGTATCCCCCAGCTCAAAGTAGAGTGCTGCGAGGTTATAAGACGCATTAATCTTGGCCTTCGGTGTAGATTCGGAAGAAGCATGGATCTGATGATAACCCTTGAGGGCCACCGCCTTCTCCCCTTTCTCGAGAGACTGCTGAACGCCTTCGATTTGAAGTTTCGTCATTAATCCCCGCAGGGCCTCGGCATACTTAGCTGAGACCTTGAAATCACCGGCATTAATCCTTGTGACGTAAGACTTGACGGGGCCGTAGTCCTTTCGACTTCGGTAATACTCCATCACCTTGGCCAGCATCGCCTCCTGAGTTTTAAAATCCTCCGGAAAATTCTTAGCGAAGCTAGCTAAAGTTTTCTCCGCTTCTGCTACATTGCCAGAATCAAACTGAGCGTTGAAAAGCTTCACAAAGATCGCCTGGGCACGAGCGGAGCGAGTATCTACGGTAACGTACCGGGAGTAAACCGGGATGAATGAGCGATCGGCCGTGGCCTTCGGAAGGGTAGGCTGACCAAGGGCAGCGAGCATTCCCTCGAGGCTTTGAGACAGGATTTTCTTATCTCCGTCCACGCGGGCGCCATCGAACGCCGAAATGTAAAGACCGATGGCCTTACTAAAATCTCCAGCAGCGAAAGCAGTTTCCCCTTGGAAGAAGAGCTTCTCAGCGCGCTTCCCAGGATTGAGTTGAGCAGCAAGTTCAAAGTACGCAATGGACTCTTTCGCCTTCTGTTGCTTGATTTTGGGGACACGATCATAAACATTGGATGCGGTAGCTTTCTGGAGCTCAGCCGCCAATTTGTTAACATGGAAAGTGAGCTTTTCAAACTGCGATTTCTCGAGGCCCCCCTTGAGGTGAAGTGCAACCAACTCACGAGAGGTCGAAAGATGCTCAGCAGTGCGGTTAAATTTCTCAAAGAGATTGAGTTCCGCGAGGAGAATTTCAACACGACGACCACGGTTCTTCTCGATGGCCTTGACCTTGCCTAAGAGTTTCTCGGCCTGATCGAAACGTCCCTGCGCTGTGATTGCGGTGGCAATCTTTATAAATTGATCCGTATAGCTTAGGCCTACGCTCTCAAAGAATTGAATCGCCTCGTTGATCTGATTGGCGTCGACATAGAAGATCCCTATATCCCGTTCCACTGCCGAACGCATGTCGACATACTTTCCGCCAGATTTGCGATGAACCTCGCGCATGAGGGAGATCCCGCGGTCATAGTTTCTGGTCCGGTAGTAAGACCACGCTAGATTAAATGCATCCTTGGTCCACCACTTATCATCTGCCCCCTTAAGTGTTGCCTCATAAAGTGGGATAGCGGCGCTGTATTTCTTATCATTAAAATAAATGTCGGCCAGTGCCTGACGTGACTTCCCAAGAACCTTTGGATCCCGGGAGCTACCGACGGCCAGTTGGAAATACTTGCGTGCGCTGGACTCTTCGCCTAGCTCTTTATAGTTGTAGGCCAGGATATAATAAACTTCACCTATCGATGAATATTGAGGGAACTTCTTGGCCACCACCAAGGCCGCATCGTTGGCCGCGGCAAAGTAGCGAGTAGACTGTATAAAAGCTTCCCGTTTATTTAAGCGGGCCCGCTCAGCAGGAGGAACAGCTAAGTACTTCTCATTTTCGACTTCACGAAAAAGACGTCCCTTCTCGAGATTAAGCTCCGCAACTCGGAGCAGTGTTTCTGGTGCCTTGTAGTCTTGCTGCTTGGCCAGGCGGGTGACTTCGGCAAGCTCCTCGTCCACAATCGCCAGGATTTTCTTCCGGCGCTCGTCGAGAGTTGTCCGTGCGTTCGCAACGGCTTGGATCAAGAGGGTTAGAAGGATCAAATACTTTAGCATTCAGACCTCAACGCGAAGACATAGTCGCCGAGTTCATCGGCCCAGAATTCGCCATTAAAGGTCCAGAAGTACTGCTTGTCGTTGCGTTCAATGTACTTCACGTCTCCTCGCTTTTTTGAGGGAGTGGCGTCGCTCTGGTAAAGACGTTCTTTCCGTTGGGCAAGGACTTCCAGTTTAATGTAGCTCATTCCCTGAAACGAAGAATAGAGCTCAGCGTACTTAGATACTAGACCTGCGCGGACATAAGCACCAATCGAACTGCGGTATTCATCAGCGAGAACCCGAACGTTTTTGATGAGGTTTTGAGTCATAGGGCTTTGGGATCGTTTGCGGAGGTCATTGTACTCGATTATGGCCGCCGTCAAGGCACTCTTCATCTCTCGGTAGGCAGCGTCTTTTCGGATTGACCTGAGGATAGGATTGACAAGCAGAACAGGTGCCGGTCTGTTATCCTCGAAGTCGGCCATAAGGTTATAAAAATAGCGATAATCCTTGCCACGGGACACGAGGAAGGAGCGGAGTTCACGGGATGGATTAAGGAGCTCGGAGTAGAAATCATCTACCGTCTTCTTAGCATCATCATAAAGGCACATCTTAAGATAAGTCAGTGCCTTCAAGACGTCGACCTCGGGTCTGAAGATGAAATTAAACACCGGTGCTTTGTACGAAACGAGTTTGCCGAGTGTGCGATTATAATTCTTTTGATAGTAGCTCGTCCACGCCTCTTCAAAAAGGATTTCAGGCCAGACGAAGGAGTCTTTCTCGATATCGAGGTAGGTCAGTTCTGCTTTCTTAAAGTCACGAGTTGTGAACTGAACCCGGGCGATGCCAGCGACACAGTAGTCACGGTTCGTTTCAAGCTGGTCGCGCATCGTTACAGTCTCAACTTTTCCCATCCGGACCTCGGAAGCGCGAACGCAGTCACGGAAGTGAGACTCGGCATCCGGAAAGTTACCGAAATGAGAGAAAATGGTCCCTTTGAAATTAGCTACGAATGGATAAGCTGGATGATCGACGGAAACACCATTGAGTTCGATCATTGCTTCCTGCGGCTTTCCGCGTTTGAAAAGTTTTTTCGCAAGGATGAAGCGGATGCTACCTGAGCGTGAACGCCGAAGCTGATCTTCCGGCAGGGCCTCAAACGGCTTAACCCCAGTATGATAAAGCATCTTATCCAGGGCCTCTTCAAGTTCGGTATCCAGTGTGCGGTCAGTGCGGACGATAAAGTCTTTCATCCACGGCACTGGTGAATAGTAGTGGCCTGCCTTTACAAGGTCGATCACGAGCCTCCGGCTCCCGGCATAAGAAGCTGAGCTCTTTGCGTAGTTCCGCTCGGCGGACTCAAAAGAGGCAACTGCGACAGGAATCGCGAGGAGAGAAGTGATTAATAGCTTTGAGAACATCCTTGTTCTCCTTTCTTAAAATGCGAAGTTGAGACCAGCGCCCAGGTCATAGTTCGTAAAATAGTCAGTCTTCGTTGCCTTGTTTAGCCCTGTATCTGCTGTCGTTCGCTCTGCACGGTACGTAACACCAGTAACATCAAGACGTAGACTCCACCGCGTACTCAAGTAAAAACGAAGCCCAACATTCCAGAGTGCTCCGACTGTACTCTCAGAAGTCAATTCCTTCTGCGCTGCCTGAGATAGGCCCGTGTTGAAGAGATTACGGTTATCCTTGGTGCTGATACTTGCGGCACCCAGACCAAACATCCAGTCATAGTAGAAAATCTGGTTGAACGTGTTGATCTTCGAATAAAAGGGCGACCACATCAGCATCGCACCTGTAACCGTATCAATCCTTCGATAAAAGGGAAACGCTCCCTGTGACTTAACGCCCTTTGCAGTGTCACTTTCAGTGGAGGTGGACTTAGCAAACATGCCCTCTATTCCCCAGTCTTCGCTAAAAAAGAATCCTGCGCGCAAGCTTCCACCATAAGCGTCGAGGAAGTCCTGGCTTAGGTTATAGGCGCCTGTGGCACCGAGGTAAACCGTCCCATCCTTTCGAAACTTACGGTTTTGAAGGACATAGATTTCTTTATCTGAATCGAGCCAAGAGAAATCATAAAGCGATTTCTCGTCCGCGATGGCGAGGGCGCTCATAAGGGACATGGTCATAACCAGGATGAGTCGTTTCATTTTTACTTCACTTGTTAGAACTATCACTTGATAGGAAAATTCTAACACGCTCTGTGGCAGGTGCAAGTTCGCGGATTAACGAGGGCAAATGCTACCGTAAGAACACCGACTGCAGTGATCGGGATTGGTGCGCCAAGGCTCATTTTGAGAACGCCAGACAGGATAAAGCTCTTCCTCACAACTAACCTTTGAGATGGTTCGCGTAAGGAGCTTCTCCTCGTCGACGAAGCAGAGGATAAGTTCCACCTCCTCGTTCACTGCAACCTTGCCCAGATCGTAGAGGCCGTAGGCATAGCAGGAGAGCTGCAGCCAGTAATGAAGGAGATTATCCTGAGTCAAACGCCCAGTTTTAAAATCCCAAACCTGAGTTTTGCCCTCGCCTTTTGGAAGCAAGAGAAGATCCGGAATACCGGATACCATAAAATTAAAGAGCCGAAATTTAAGCTGTTCCTCAGCGATAAAATGAAAAGCATCGGCCTTCTGGGCCAGGAGGTCCAGGGCCCAGCGGACAGGGCCAGCCTCAACTTTCCCAAAGCTCTCACGAGGGACGACAAAATTAGCGCGGATCCCCGATGCGATTTGGGCGTGCAGAAATGTTCCCCGATCGGCAGATGAACGGACTACAGTCGCCAATTCGTCGCCCTCTTCTTCAACGTAGGTCTGGGGCCCTTCAGGTGCAGTGACTTTGAGCGTGTTGCTCAAATAAAACTTTCGTGGACAGTCGACCAGAGCATTCAATCTGGTCACACTGAGCTCGGAAGAAATCAGGAGCTCGGAGCTCCCCTCGCCCTTGGGCAAAATTCCCATAGGATCGTGAAAGAAAAGTGGAAGCTCCGGGAGCGAGCGCTCGGCGACATCGGCGGCCGGTTGGGGTGGAAGAGGAAGAGCTGTCACGAGAGCATGAGCATCAACCCGCTCAAGCCAAGAGCTGAGGCCCAGGATCCAGCTGTTCTTAGGGATACTGAACGCCTTTTCAGCGAAGGTAAAATCAACCCAGACCAGCTTCTTCTTCGCCCGAGTGCAGGCGACGTAGAAGAGTCGTTTGGCCTCGGAGAAATTCTTATACCGGCCAAGTTCGGCTTCAAAAACGTACAACGGGGACTTCTGTTTCTCCCGACGGCTGATATCGCGGTACCACTGGAAGCTTCCGGGTAAATTTCCGAAGAGGCCTCCGTCAGATTGGTCCCGACCATTAGTGTAAATGCCTCCCAGGAAGACAACGTCGAACTCCAGGCCTTTTGAAGCGTGGGCCGACATGATCTGCACCTTATGGGCTTGATCTCCGGACCGAAGATCGAGGCTCAAACGCGGATTCTCTCCGCGGGTGAGTTGCACCAAGACACCTTCCGGATCCTGGTGGTAGAGGCCCGCTATGGTGTCGATGGTTTCCAGGTTGATATCCGCATTCTCGTTGGTTAGACCCAGGGAATGCAAAAACTTCCTAAAAGCTTCCACCAGACCCCAGTAGCGAACGTTCTGGTCAAACTCTTCCAGGACTTGGGCATCAATGCTTGGAGAGACACCCAGAACCTTGAAGTAACTCTGCATGATAAAGAGAGCAAACTGATTATGGGTCTCGGCCCGAGTATCAAATCGCCGCTTCAAGAGACAGAGGAAGATACCAAGAAAAGGGTCGTCAAGGAGGTCAATCTTGAACTGCGCGGTAAAGCCAATCTTGCGCTCAATTAGAGCGCGGATCAACTCTCCGGAGGGTCTCAACTTAGTATACAGGATAGTACAGACCGAATCCGAAGCTCGGCGCTCGAGCTCTACTGCCTCAGCAATCGCCCGTGCTTCGAATCGGTTCAGGTCTTCGTTCCGGAACTTTCCGTCACGCTCGAGGTCGCGCTCAAGGCCCGCTTTAAGGATCTGGATCTCCCCTCTTTCACTCACTTCAGTCTCAGGTGGAACACTCTGATCCTCGGAATTAACAGTGAACGGATCAAGGCCCTCAAAATTCTGACCAAGGGGCAGGATCGTGCGGAAGAGTGAGTTATTAAAGCCGATCACTTCCGGAAGTGAGCGGTAGTTATTTGCCAGTGAAAGAACCCGCGGGACGAGTTCGGCGCAGTCCCGAAAAACGGAGAGCTCCCCGCCCCGAAAACCGTAGATCGCCTGTTTGGCATCTCCCACACAGAAAAGGCGACGAAAGTCGTCACCGATCATGGCGCGAATAATCCGAAACTGTAAATCTGAGGTGTCCTGGAATTCGTCCACGATAAAGTAGGAGAAATTCCGCTGGATGCGTTCTCGGTCTTGATCGTTCTCAAGGCCCAGCGCCACAGCGTACTCAATATCTCCAAAAGTCATTCCCTGATTCGGATCAAGCCGCTCTTCGACAAAGCGAAAGACGTCGAGGCAGAGTCGCTGCCAAGGAAGGACCTTGATCTCATAGTTTGCCGTAAAATCGGCTATGACCTCACGCCACTTGACCACCCAGTCTCTGAGAGCAACCAGACCTTTCTTCGCTGCCTCCGAGGCCAGAGTCTTCTTGCGTGCCGTCCGCTCGCCGTCAAGGCGGCCGATTCTACTAAAGACCTCAGTGTAAATAGTAAACTTATCCACACTATCGACAGACGGCAGACCCGTCGCCTGAAAGGTCGCCACCAGGCGCTCGAAAGCGGAGCGCTCTTTCTCTTCGTCAAGCTCTAGGTGGTGAACGGCGAGAAGGGCCTCATCAAGTTTATTCAAGAGAAAGGACTTACCCAAAAGGTCACCGAGAGAGGACGGTGAGGTTTCGGTCGGGTCAAATTTTTTCCACGCAAGTCGAAGACCCGGGTCGCTGAAAACGTGGGTAAAGGCCGCGAGAAGGTCGCGCTTCTCACGGACGATAATGTCCTGGAGCTCGCTCTCGATATTTAGCGCACGTTCCGAAAACCACTCATCGATGAGTTTACCGACCTGGTCGCTTCGTTCGGGAGCAAAGATAATTTCCGCTTCCGTTGAGAGATGCGGGAAGTGGCCAAGCGCGATGAGCTTCTTACAAAAACCGTCGATGGTCGTCACCATGAGAAGTGGCAGCGCTTCGTTGGCGATTTGCCAAAAGCTTTGATCATTGCCCCCAGAGGCCGCCATCTCCACGAACCGCTCCGTTAAGCGAATGTTCATCTCTCCCGCAGCTTTCTTTGTGAAGGTCATCATAACGACCTGGGAGAATCTGCCTCGGATAAAGTCTTCGAAGCCATGAGCAGGTGATCGCTTAAAGTCCTCGATCCAAGTACGAGTAAGGTGAACGATGTGTTCAACAAGAACAAAAGTTTTACCTGATCCGGCTCCGGCCCGTAAGAGAACACCGCCGTGGTGTTCAATCGCCTGGAGCTGTTCGGAATTAGCGGCCCGGGCCATCAGTCATCTCCCTTTTTACACAAACCTTCGTCAGCTCACAATAGTCACAGGCCGCCGTGGTGCGAGGGGTGGCGGCAAATGTTTGAGCGCTGCGAATCGCGGAAGCGGTGGTGACAAGGGAGTCCTTGGCACTACGGAGCACATCCTGGAAGTCATCTTTTAAACGATGGACCTTGCAGAGCTTTGCCTCCCGAAGCCGGCCCGCAAGTTCCTCATCGCTCAGGATGAGGTTGGATTTACCCGCATCGTCTAGAACGACATAACCGATGATAATATTTTTGGTCGCAAAATCAGGAAGCATCGTCGACGCGGCTACAGCATAGGTCCAAAGTTGAATAGCGGCAAATTCAGCTACGTCAGTGCTGGTAGCGGCGGCGGACTCCGTTGATTTAAAATCTAGCAGGACGACATAGCGGGAGTTCACACCGAGGCAATCGATGCGGCCTCTCAGGGCCAGGTCGCCTTCCAGGCGAAAACCTTCTTCGATCTTCCAATCCACAGGACCATCAAGGAGTGCCTCGAGGTCGCGGACAAAGCCGATTCCGTTGGCGGCACGGTGCCGGAACATGAGTTCCCGCTGGAGGTAGGTCTCCTGAGAGAGTTGGAGATTTCGGGAACGGATATGACGCTCCATTACGGTCTGAACGAGCACCCGAAGGTCACTCCCATCGGGGCCGGCTTTAAAATGGCCTTCAATGATTTCGTGGATGATCGTACCGGATGTCCGGGGATCGAAATCCTTTTCGAGAATAATGTCCGGAAAGACCGGTTCGACGTAACTATAGTAGAACTTCCGGGGGCAATCGATGAAGGTCTGAAGCTTACTCGCCGATAGAGACATTTCTCCTGGGGATTTTAAAGGATGGTGGACGTCTTTGATCTCTCGGGTAAGCGCTGGCCGCTCAAGAACCATGGGCGAGAGTTCGATGTCAGAGAAAAGGCGCTTCCAGATGAGGCTGTGCTTTAAAGTCCCATCGTTCATCAGGACCAGGACCTCAGAACTAGAAAAAATATCCCGAAACTCCCATTGCTTAAATAGAAGCTCGAGTTCGTTGCGCTTCAGGGGCCCAAGAGTGGCAAGGGCCACTTGGATGCTTTCGGTGTAATTTTGACCAAGTCCCTGTATATCTTCGAAGCGCTCGTCAATGCAAAGAATAACCCGCCGGCGGCGGTTGAGATCCTCTAGCGATGACATATCTTTCAGGTCAATGGTGAGCGGAGCGGACGAAGTCGGAACGAAGTTGGTCCGTGGCTGATTCAGAGCAACAACTTCGGCCAGGACCTTTAAGAAGAAAGCGTCGACGGGAACTGCGTCATCGGTGAGCGTGGAAACGAATTCCAGCGCCTCACTGTAGAGCTGCCAGGCGCGCAGGTGCTTGAGCGTCGGGGCTTGCCGGAGGCGATCGTCACAAAGAAGCTTCAGCTCAAGATGAGAACCCCTAAAAGTCTTGACCTCGTCTCGAAGCTCCTGAAGTTCATGGGAGAGCAACTGATAGGGTACCTTAAAAAATACTTTCCGCGAGGGGACAAGTTCGATGTGTGACGGGGAAAGCTTGGAGACTCCAAGCACAACCTGGTCACCTTCGCGCAAAAGGCCCTGAAGGTTCTGGGCGAGCTCCCGAGAATTGACCGAGAGTCGACGGCCTCGAGGAACCGTTTCCTCCCCAGGAAGTTCCCGCTCTTCTGTGCGTGAGTCACGAACCCAGCTAATCCAATCACTTCGCTTTATCTTTTCTCGGAGCTTCCGCGGAAAGGGAATGACCACACGGTAACGGATGGCGAGGGCCTTCAGGAGGTCAACCTGTTGTCCGTTCAAATGCTGAAACCCCCAGAAGACATAGGTTTTATGGAGGGCCAAAAACTCCTCGGCTGAGCGCAGACGCTCGGCAATTTCACGGTAGGCGCCATGCTCGTCGTGGAATCCCGTCACTTCCAGAAGTTTCCAGAAAAGGAGTACCGCCTCGCGGATGACGGTCGGTTGCTCATCCAGCACAGGCGAGAGCGCCTCTGGGTTTAAGCTAAAACTCCGGAGATCGGAAAAGAGATTGTAGGCTTGGGTGAACTGCTCGTAGCCCAGATCAGGAAGGTATTTATTTTTCAGTATGCCGAAGATGAGGAGAAGTTCGGACTTACGCTTAACTGACAGAGGCTCCTCATTGCGCCAAAGGGTTTCCGCCAACTCGGAAGTGAATTTGGCAATAGTGATCACATCCTGCGGGGCCCGACCGGACAGCCTGGTACGAAGACCATCGGCCTTGGCCGGACTCGGAGTCACGTAAACGATTGGACCTGGAAGTAATTCCATTTCCACCAGAAAATGTTCTTTCTGAGCGTAATAAACGATCTGCAGCATAGCGGATTATCTTACCTTTCTCCTCGAGAAAGATTAACAAAAAAGACCTTCTGAGATATAAAGTAAGGACCCGACTGCTAAGGAGTTGTGTATGCTCGAACTGAGCCGCCTCTATAGCTTTTTGGACCACCGGAATGGATTTAACGTCCACTTTCTCGAGGGCCAGAAGCTAATCCATGATCTTGTACTGTTGCATCCCATGCCAAGTTCGGGATTTGCGTACTTCCGGGATACGTTTCTGGGAATCTTGCCCATCATATTCTTCCTTAAGCCGGGAGAATCTCTCGGCATTTACATTGATTCTGAAGATCCCTATTTCCGTTTGAAGATCGAGACTAATAGCGCCGGCCACACGCGCACCCTGTTATTGCCAGAAGAATTTAATCTCTTTCCAATGAAGATTACAGGCAAGGTCCGCGTTACGAAACTGACCCAAAACCACTCACAGCCCTACACCTCATTCCTTGAGCTGAAGGCTACGGATACGAAAGAAGTTATCAATCAGATCCTCGCAGAGTCCTACCAGACAAACTCTGAGGTCATCATCGGAGAGGTCAGTGACCAGTCCATGATGGTGACTAAGCTCCCACCGGTTAATGTCAATTCTAGCTTCGACGAATCCATGTCCCGGAAGGAATACATCAAGAGGAACGCGGAATTTTTCCATCATGTCTTCGAAACGGCCGCTAACGACATCGAGAAAGTGGTTAAACTCTTCGAGGACCGTGGCTACTCGTATATGACCAGCCGCCAGGTCAACTTCTATTGCCCTTGCAGCAAGGATAGGATGGTGCTGAACCTCAAAGGCCTTTACGCCGGGGATATCGACCACCTATTTGACGGAAAAGATTCACTCTCGGTCAAGTGCGACTATTGCCGGAAAGATTACCAGATCACTAGGCTGGACATCAAGGCAACGGATCTATCTTAGGGGTCTACTTGAATGGATTAATGATCTTGAGCTCAAGGCCTTGTTGCTTGGGTCCGGAAAGGATGCGCTCAAAGACCTGAGAGTCCTCGTAGATGCCGCAGAAATTCTCTGCCCGTGCACCGCTTGCCAACACAAGGTTCGTCAGCTTGGTTCGCTTGGTGGAGACATTCTTGTTATTCTTTTCGAATTCGAAGAACGCCTTACCTTGGTCAGGCATGTCGACGAACTTCGACTCTCCGGTGGTAAGGAGGACGAGATAATCGTTCGAAGCCGTGAGTTTCAGCGCCTCGCCATAGGCGTTTTCGAGATCAACGAGGATCTCTCTTGCCTTCACATAATCTCTTGCTTCAAGAGCACGAAGGTAGCTGAAGTAAAAAAAAAAAAAAAAATGTTTCTCTGAAATTCGGCGCAACCGCGCGTAAACCGCCTTAAAATCTTCAGCAATAGATGATCCACAGCTGGCATCGCCGCATGTGCGATCGTAAACGACTTGATTCGGGGCCAGCTTAATCTCTTCCGAATAGTGAAATGTAGGAGCATCTACCGGCGGCTTAGAACGCGAAAAATAGTAAAGCGAGCTCAGGAACTTCACTCCCTCCTCGCCACAGCGACCGAAACTATGAATCGCTTGATTTTCAACCGCACCACTTTCAATGAGGGCGGTCTGGTAACCGTTGGGGTTAACATAGTTCCAAATCGGGCGAAGGCCTGCGTCCTCGCAAGATCCCTTAATGTTTTTACGCCCCGTCATTTGTGACATGAATGTGGCCGTGGCGGACGCGCGCAAATCATAGAGGTTGTAGCTCCAAGTTTTCCCAAGACAGAGGTTATCTTCAAACGAGGTGCGTTTGTCGGATGACTCCCGGAAGCGAAGCATGGCAAGCTGCTCCTCCTCGAGGCCCGCAACCTGAAACCAGATGACTTTGGTCGGGAGTAGTCCAAACTGATGCTTTTTGAGATTGAGACTTGTCACCTGAGCGCAGCTCGCAAGGATAAGAAAGGAGAGAAGAATAAAAGGCGAGTTCATGGGGCAGCTCCAGATTGGGTAGAGTGGTCGTCGATCAGAGCACCAACTCCCACAGAGTGCTCGAAGACGAAAAAATAGAAGAGGGCCGGGAAAAGAAAAAGCTGACCCAGAGCATAGGCACTATAGTCGTCGTATTGTGAGATGGCCGCCTTGACCCCGAGAAAAAAGCCGAGTTTCAGGAGGGCCCGCTTTTGGTAGCGGGCCTTCCCAACTGCAGCGCTCAGGAATAGAACACTCACCAGGATAGCACCAGCGAAAAACCAGTCGGCATAGGTCCAAAAGAAAGCGGTGAATAGGAGTGCTGCCATCAGTGGGATCCGGGAGAAGACCCTCTGCTGAATCGTCGAGGAGCGATTAACTGCCATGATGGTCTGGAGGAGAAGGACCAGCCCCCCAGCAACGAGAGGGAGGGCCCGGTAGCGCTGGTACGAGAAAGGTGCCAAAAGGCCAAGGGTCGTCAGGCAACGAAGTCCGAAGAAGGCGACGGCACAGAGGAGTACAAGGTAAAGACCAAAACGTGCTGGGTGGTTGGGTACCCCGAACTGCAGGCAGCTCTTGACGAAAATGACTGCGCAGTACATCGCCAAAACAAGATCAACTGCTGTGAGAAAAGAACTACCCATGGGGCCAACTCGCGAATAAAATAATAGTCTGATTATAAACATTTTTGAGTAAATGTCTTAGGATGTTTGATTCGAAATTGATTCGCCGCAAAGTTAGGAGGCCGGATGGAAACTGTTGAAGCTAGTCGGATGATCATGTGGATGATCCCGTTTTGGATGAAGGTGCTCATGTACCTGTCTCTGGCCGTCGCGACGTACTTCTTCGTTCAGGGCTTCATGGAGAAACTCCGCTTCGTGACTGCAGGCAAGAGTCCCAAGCTGCTTCTGCCAGAGAAGCTTAACATCACAGGCTTTCTCACGACGATCTTCTTCCAGGGTAAAGTTCCCAGAGACGCCTTCGTCAACGTGTATCATACGATGATCTTCTGGGGCTTCCTCACTCTTTTCATCGCCACCGAGCTCGTCGCCATCCATGCCGATACACCGTTCAAAGTGTTCCAGGGCACAACCTATAAGGTCGTCTCCTTCCTGGCCGACATAGGAGGGCTTTTCCTACTCCTCGGCATAGGACTCGCGTATTATCGCCGCTACGTCGTCAAAAAGAAGTATCTGTCCGCAACCAAACCGAATCAAGAGAAGTTCATGTATGCCATGCTGATCGCTCTGGTAGTGATCGGTTATGTACTCGAGGCGATTCGCATTTTCGTACTGAACATGCCCGTCGGTGAGCGACTCTGGTCCCCGGTAGGATATAATCTTGCAGCAGTTGTGGGCCTTATGGGTCTGCCGCAGGAGTTTCTGGCCGGAAGTTATAAGACGCTCTGGCTTCTTCACATGCTGAACACCATGGCCTTCGTCGCTTCGCTCACGCACTCGAAGTTTTTTCATATCCTGGCACTGCCTCTGAACGCTCTCCTGACTCCAGCTCGTCGAGGTGCCGTACTTAACCCGATGGACTTTAACAACGAAAGTGCTGAAACTTTCGGGCTCGGGAAAACTTCTGAACTCACCTTGAAGCAGCGTTTGGATACGCTCGCCTGTGTAGAATGTGGTCGCTGTACCCAAGTCTGCCCCGCGAACCTTGCCGATAAGCCTCTCGATCCGAAACTCATTATCACCAAGATGCGCGACGTAATGAACTCTCAAGATGGTTCAGCAGCACCAGGGGCCATAGATAGGGAACTCTGGGGCGATAATCCAGTCTTCGCTTCCAACGAGCTCGACGCATGCACCACCTGCGGCGCCTGTATGGAAGAGTGTCCGGCCAGTATTGAGCACGTCCAGGTGATCATGGACCTTAAGCGCTATAAGGCCCTGACTCTCGGGGACCTTCCGCCGGCCGCTGCTGATGCCATTAATAAGGTCAAGAAAAACGGAAATCCCTGGGGTATCTCTCAAGATGACCGATTCAACTGGGCCCAGGACCTGGAAGTTCCCGTAATAGAGGCCGGCAAAAAGGTCGATTACCTCTACTACGTAGGCTGCGCCGGATCCTACGATGGCTCGAACCAGAAAGTCGTCAAAGATACGATCAATCTTTTAAAGAAAGCAGGGGTCTCTTTTGCAGTGATGGGGAAGACCGAAAAATGTAACGGTGATCCCGTCCGCCGCTTCGGAGACGAGTATTCCTTTTTCGAGATTGCTATCGAGAACATCGCGAACATGCGCCAGTACACATTCGATAAGGTAGTGACTCACTGTCCACACTGCTTGCACACGATCGGTAAGGAGTATGCGAAATTCGACGACGGGGTGTTCGAAACCGTCCATCACACCGAACTCCTGGCGGAACTCCTCCGCTCAGGGAAGCTCAAGGCGCTTAAAGACGTGGCAGGCGAACTCACCTTCCACGATCCCTGCTACCTTGGCCGTCATCATGGCGAATATGATGCTCCTCGGGATATCCTCCGATCGATCCCAGGAGTGAAACTCAAAGAGATGCAAAAGTCGAAAGACAAGGCCCTCTGTTGCGGTATGGGTGGCGGAAATATGTGGTACGAGCTCCCAGAGGGCAAACACCTGGCCGAGAACCGACTTGAGCAGATCGGCGAGACCGGGGCCCCGAAACTTGCCACATCGTGTTCTTATTGTATGATTAACTTCAACTCCTCTAAGGGACATGTCGCCACAACGGAGAACCTGCAGGTTGAAGACGTTGCCTCGATTCTTGCTAAATCCGTTCTCTAAGTATCTTCTGGGCGCAGTCCTTCTTGGACTGTGCCCTTCAATATTTGCTCAAGAAACACCTCTCGCTACGCCCAAGAAGGTCGATTACCCGGGAATCATTCAAACCTTCGAGAAGCTTCTCACGGTTGACCGGGAGAAAGTCGACCGACGGACGAAGACCCTCGTCGATGGGGGCCGGCTCTTTGGCGGTAGTACCCTGGTGGCAGAGCTCGACCTCGATCCTGATTTTCTGAACTCGATCATCCTGCACTCGGATCCGGGATACCTCCGGATGGCGGCCACAGATCGATGCCGATTCTACGAGAGTATTCTCACAGATATTCTCCGGAGTTCAGAGGGAAAAATTCGAAATGTTCTCGTCACCTATGTCGAAAAGGACGTGCGGCAAGCCGCGGTCGTGAGTAAGAAAGATTTCCTGACTAAAGTCGTAAATCAGCAGTGCCCGGACACGAGCAAATCTATTGCGGCCTTCCAGGTTAAAACCATTTCTCAAACGCTCAAAGGCATAGACTTCGACATCCCAACCGGGATCGACCAGTGCCGAAACATTCACGTGGCCTGGGTCAATAATCCGCAGACACCCTTCATTTGCCAGATTCACGAATACATCAAGGAAGCGAGGGCGGGAGGCGGCGATACAAAGGATCTGCAGAACCGCCGGGCCGTGGCCAAGATTCTCGAAGACAAGATGAGTCTGGTCCAACGGGACTACATCGAAAACCTCTGCGGGAATCTCGACAATGAAGCCGCGTTCTGTGAGGAGTTTTTGAACGTTTCATTCTGGACCAAGATCGCAGCAGGATATCAGAGCAAGCGCTTTGTGGAGGATGTCTGCATCCGCGTCATTGGGTCAGGCACCCTGAGCGACGCTCAATATAATCAGTGCCTGGCCCGGCTAAAGAAAGAAAAGGATCTCTGCCTTTATCCCGCGGGTACCAACACGGGACTCCGGCCTCAGCCGGACTGCGATCAATTATCCACCGCCCTCAATATCTCGTCGCTCAAGTCTAACATCAAGGACTGTCCCGGGAACTCGGATCAGCTTGCAGTCACCAATATGGGGCGGATCATAAGCCACTTCTCGCCGTCTTCCCTTCCAGAAGCTCAGGGTCTTTGCTCCGCCACCTCCTCCCAGCTGACCTATGCTTTTAATAAAGGATTCGACAACGATGAGAGCTGGAAACTGGAAGCTTGCTACGACGACCGATTAAATGAGCGCGAGGTTTGCTTTAAAACCTTCTTCGGTAAAGTTGCTAATGAACCAGCGGCCTACACTAATGTCGTAGCGGAAATTCTGAAGCGCACCCGGGGAGCGGACGCATCGGTTGCTTGCGAGATGATCGATGCATCGACCTACAACCCTCTCCTCCTAAACTATAAAACAGGCTGCTACATCGTCTTTGACCGCGACCAGTGCTTCGTTTCACAGTGTAAGCATAAGATCGTTTACAATGATCGGGTGATTAGTGACGTGGTAAAGATTAAAGGCCGGGCGACCGTCGCCTACTTCCCGCTTAGCGTTCAGAATGAGCGCTTCTCTCAGCATTACCTTCTCACACGAGATTTCAAGAAAAGCGGAAAAATTCTTAATTCCCTCAATGCTGTGACGACATTCTTCAAAAAAACCCGTGGTGGGCTCGTCCACGGAGTGGGTTGCGCTGAAGATCTTCTTCCTACATTTTTTAAGACAACGGCCCTCAATCAATGTACCGCACTCCCTTTTATCATGAATGGGATGCTTCAAGATCAGGATAAGGTTGTCTTCACTGTCAGAACTGGGGTCGATACTTTGCAGGCACCAAGACTGATCAGCTGGAGCACAGTTTTCTCAGCAGTCAAAAGCTACCAGCGGGGACACCCACTGAAACTCTGGACGATGTATGGCCTGGAATAGCTTTCTCCTCCTTTTATTCTTAACTTGGGGCCAGACCATGGCCGCTGAGTTGCCGCGATTCTATACCAAACACGCGACGGACTCCCTTCGTTACATCACCATGGACGGCCGCTTCGCCTATGTTCAAAAGAAACCCGGGGTACTGGGACTGGTGAATAGTTTCCGGAGCACAGACTTCCTGAGCGAATCGAGTGCAAACGATTATATCGTTAAGGGATCCCGCTTTCGGACTCGCCTTAGCATCGAATCCATCCCAAATCCTCACGACGAAATGAATCTTCTTAAAAACCACCAGGTCTACGTCGTTGATCTCGGTAATACGGCCGCCCGCTCGATTGGTTCTGGCCGGGGGGCAAAGCTCCACCTTAACGACGAGTGGATAAGTTATTACGATATTGTGGCAAGAATTATCCACATTCAGAACCTCGTGACTCAAAAAAAGTACCAAATCCGAACCACCAAGAAGGCGAATCCCTTCTTCGTTCCGGAGGTCGAAATGGTCACCTCCCGTGACGTGGTTTACACAGAGATCAACGAGACCGGCTTTGCCGCCCTAGTGACCTTCGATCTCGAAGCACAGAAAAGCACCATCAGCTACAAGAGTACGCAGACGGCCACCCGTCTCGAACTCTGTCTGACTGACTCCTACCTCGGCCTTGGCGAATTCTCTTACGACGGCGTGGCCCGAGGCTCGAAAATCATGATGGTCAACTTAAGCGATGGTCTCAACCTAGCGGGTTTCACTGGCCTCTACTCAGCGGTCGAGCAGGACATTGGAAACATGGTCTGTATGCCCGGCCATATCTACTTCATCAAAACGATGACGCAAGATACTGCGCTCAATTATAAAGTCACCGAAGCAGTCAGGTTGAATGTGAAGACACAGGCGATCGAGGCCCGCTCTTCGCTCAAGCATGTTACGCAGTTGATAGAGATTGATAAACGGGTCATGATCCCTTTCCGCGGGGAATACTTCGTGCTTGAGGGTGTTGCGAATATCGGCGAGGACACGCTCCGAGGCCCAGCACCGAAAAGAGAGGAGCTTGAGCTTGATCTTTAAGATCCTTTTTCCACTACTCTTTTCAACTTCACTCCTGGCCTTTAACCGTGACTTCACGGTCGTTACTGACCGTGCCCCTTTGGAATTCGTTCATCTTTTTGAGTCCATGAAAATCCATTTAAAGGCCCCATCCGATCAGCTCCGCTTAGTGGGAATCTGTAAAGAATTAAACGAAAATCTAGGGAGTCTCAGGAAGGACCACGTATTCCTTTTGATGAAGTCCGAAGTCATCAAGAATGTGCTCGAGTTTAAGCACACTAAAGTCCGGAGTTTCGACGTCACGAACCTCCTCATCCGGCGACTAGAAGAGGACCTTCAAAAAAAGCAGGGCCTCCTGACCCCGTTCTCCCAATGGATATACCGCTCGATCATTGCCGAGCTTCGGTACCGCGAGTCACTTGGTTTGATTGGAGTCCGCAGCTTCATCCCGGGAAACTTCGAAGGTGCTAAACGCGCAGAAGCCCTTCGCTTCTCCCGTTACCTCACTTATGTTCTACCCTGGATCGATAAGATGGATGCTCTGAGTGCTGCGGACTTCAATGGCTTTACCACCCGAGTCTCCTGGGTTGTTCTTGATCGGCTGAATCAGAGGTCACTCCTCTTTAAGCGCTTCGCTTCTACAGCGGCAGGAGACTCGAAACTCGCAGTCTTCAATATCCCTGGAAAGCTCCTGGAGCTTCATCCCGAGGACATTAAGCGGATCAAATCCGACGCTGCTCCGCTCACACTTTCGGAAGAGTCCCAAAAGGAGAAGACCGAGGCCACGAAAGACGTCCAGAACGTCGCCCCAGATGACCTGAGCCCACTTTCTGAAGAAGTCTCAAAAGAGTTGGATAAGAAGACACCATAACACTCTGTCCCAACGCCTCGAAACATGTATACTCAGCAGTGCTCAGACCCACCATAAAGGACGTGTATGGCCCTCTCGAAATCACCTTACCGTGGAACACGGGACTTCTTTCCCAAGGACATGCGGGGCCGCAACTACATCTTTCAGAAAATGGCCGAGGCTTCAGAGCGCTTTGCCTACGAACCCTACGACGGACCGATGCTCGAAGAGGTCAACCTCTACCGGGCCAAATCCGGTGATGAACTGATCAATGATCAGATCTATTCGTTCACCGATCGAGGAGAACGTGAGGTGGCGATACGTCCGGAGATGACTCCCACCGTGGCCCGGATGGTCGCACAGATTCACCGGGAAGTGGCCAAGCCCATCCGCTGGTACGCGATCCCGAATCTCATGCGCTATGAGAAGCCTCAGCGTGGACGGCTGCGCGAGTTCTGGCAATACAACGCTGATATTTTCGGTGCGGGCCAGAATGGCGAGGTCGAAATCCTTCAACTCGCCGTAGAGCTCATGAAAAGCTACGGCGCCACCGGAGAGCACTTCGAAATTCTGGTGAACGACCGGCGCTTCGTTGACTTCGTCTTTGAGGGCCTGATTGGTCTCGAACCGGGCCCTACGAAAAAACTCTATAAGTTAGTGGACGCGAAAAATAAGATGCCACTGGAAAAGTTTGCGGCCGAGGTTCGGATTCTAACCGAAGACGAAGGTAAAGCGAAAGTCTTTGAAGCTTTCGTCAACTTGGGATCCATGGCGGACGTCCGCCGCTTCGTGGACGAAATTTTCTCCAACGTTTCGGTCTCCGATATGCATCACTTTAAGTCTTCTGCGCCGGTGTCAGTCTCGGGTAACATTGCCCCACTTTATAAAATCTTTGAAATGATCGAAGCGGCGGGCATCAGCGAGTACGTTCGGTTTGATCCCTCTATCGTGCGGGGCCTTGATTACTATACCGGGCTGGTATTTGAGATCTTCGATAAGCACCCGGAAAATCGGCGAGCGATTGCTGGGGGTGGTGCCTATGCAAATCTTCTTCAGATCTTCGACGAGACACCACTCGAGGGAGTTGGCATGGGCCTGGGGGAAGTTCCTTTGACGGACTTTTTGGTGACTCATAAGCTCATGCCGGATTTTTCAAAACCTGAGCTCGATTACCTTGTAGGTGCCTTCGTTCCCGAAGGGGAGGCAACTGCCACCGAAATCGCCACTAAATTGCGCGTCCACGGCTCCAAAGTTGAACTCTTCTTCGGGGATGCAAAACCGAAGAAATTCTTTAGCTACTCCGAGAAAAAAAACTTTAAGTACCTCGTCTTCGTCACTGAGTCTGAGATTAAGCTCCGGAATGTGGCAATGCGAGCAGAAACAACTGTCACTCTCCAAGAACTCACGGAAGGAAAACGCTAATGGACATCGAAAATAACCTACCCAAGACTTTTGACCCCAAGGCCGCCGAAGATAAATGGTACGCGAAGTGGCTCGAAGAGAAGTGCTTCAAGCCAAGGCCCGGGAAGAAGAAAGAAACCTTCACTGTTTTGATGCCACCGCCCAATGTGACCGGAAAGCTCCACATGGGCCATGCCCTGGATGCAACCACTCAGGATGCCCTGATCCGATATAAGAGGATGAAAGGCTATGAGACCCTCTGGATCCCGGGTACAGATCACGCCGGAATTTCGACTCAAGCGGTGGTGGAGAAGCTCATCTGGAAACAGGAGAAGAAAACCCGTCACGACCTGGGTCGGGATGAATTCCTACGCCGGGTTTGGGAATGGAGAGAGCAGTACGGATCCGAGATTATCAATCAGCAAAAAAAGATGGGTGTTTCCTGTGACTGGGACTACTCCACTTTCACTCTCGACGAAATCCCAAACAAAGCAGTGAAAAGATTCTTCGTCATGCTCTTCAACGAAGGACTCATTTACCAATCCGATTACATCGTGAACTGGGATCCCATACTTCAGTCGGCGATCTCCGACGCAGAGGTCGAGCATAAGGACGTGAAGGGCCACTTCTTCTTCGTCCGTTACAAAGTCAAAGAAGATCCGAACCGTGAATTGATCATCGCAACCACTCGGCCCGAGACCATGTTCGCCGACACAGCGGTTGCAGTAAATCCAAACGATGAGCGCTTCAAAGATCTCATCGGGATGACTGCTATCGTGCCTATCTGTAACCGAGAAGTCCCGATCATCGGAGACGAGCATGTTGACATCGAAAAGGGTACAGGATGCCTGAAGGTTACACCTGGCCATGACTTCAACGATTTCGAAATCGGCAAGCGCCACGATCTGCCAATCATCAATATTCTAAACAAAGATGGTACCTTCAATACCAGCGCACCTGAGATCGAAGGCCTTAAGCCTAAAGACGCTCGTGCGGAAGTTGAACGAGTCTTAATCGAACTCGGTGCTCTGATTGAGAAAAAGGATCACCTCCATCCAGTAGGCCACGGTCAGCGCTCAGACGAAATCGTAGAACCCATGGTGTCGAAGCAATGGTTCTTGAACACAACGGCGCTGTCTGAAACTGCGGTCCAATCCGTCGAATCCGGTGAGATGAGTTTCTTTCCGAAAGGCTGGGAAAATACCTATTTCGCCTGGCTCCGGAATCCGAAAGATTGGTGTATCTCACGCCAGCTTTGGTGGGGTCACCAAATCCCTGTCTTCTATTGCCGTCACTGCAACGCCAAGTGGGCAACCGAGGAAACTCCGGATCACTGCCCTGAGTGCAGAGACACAGATATCTTCCAAGACCCGGATGTCCTCGACACCTGGTTCTCTTCCGGTCTTTGGCCCTTATCAACTCTCGGCTGGCCCGATGAAGAGGCGATGCAGACAAAGGGCTTTGACAAGTTCTACCCGAATGCCACTCTCATCACTGGCTTCGATATCATCTTCTTCTGGGTTGCCCGGATGATGATGATGGGTACGAAGGTCACAGGCAAGGTCCCGTTCCGCCACACCTATATCCACGCTATCGTCCGGGACAAGCAGGGCCGGAAAATGAGTAAGTCCCTGGGTAACGGTATCGATCCCCTCGACATGGTTGGGCAATATGGCGCGGACGCCATGCGCTTCACCCTGGCCGCTGGCTCAGGCTACAACCGGGACCTGAACCTCGATCCCGAGAGGATTGAGGGCTACCGGAACTTCGTTAACAAACTCTGGAACGCCTTCCGCTTCGTCTATCCCTTCCTTGATAAAGCGACAGATGAGCTTCCTGTGAAATCAGAGTGGCATCTCCATGACAAGTGGATCCTTGCTGAGCTCAACGACGTGGCCCGCAAAATGAACGAAGCCCTTGACGTCTACCGTTTTGACGACGCCTCGGCGGAGATTTACGCCTTCGTCTACGATAAGTTCTGTAGCTGGTACATTGAGCTCTCGAAAAATATCCTCTACGGGGAGGACGAGCGTGCGAAGGTCATCCGGGCGACGATGCTCCGCTACTGCTTTAAGAAGATCGTGACCCTACTCCACCCTATTGTTCCGTTCATCACCGAAGAGATCTGGTCGTACTTGGAAACAGACGGCTCACTCATCGCAGTTCAGGACTATGTGGAGTTCGATCTTGGGCTTGAGAACGATGAAGTCCGAAACCTCATGAATAAGTTCATCGACGTAACCACTGGGGTTCGAAACATTCGCTCTTCAGTGAATCTTAGGCCCAAAGACGAGATCGATGTGCGCCTATTCAGTGATGACAAGAAACTCGCGAAGTTTATCTACGAATCCCGCCACTTCATGAAAGATCTCGCCAACGTAAAGTCCGGGACAATCAGGAATAAACAAAGTGCCAGGCCAAAAAAGTCAGCTTCTTTTGCCACATCCCATACTGAGATCTTTATTCCCCTCGAAGGACTTATCGACATTTCCGAGCAGGTTAATCGGATCAAAAAAGAAATCGAGAAGACGCAAAACGAGCTAAAAAAAGTCGAGGCCAAGCTAAATAATCAAAACTTCATGGGTAACGCCCCAGAAGAAGTCCGAGCAGAGGTCCATACTAAGGCCACCCTCTTTCAGGAGAAGCTCACTTCCCTTGATCAGATCTTAGAAACTTTTATGTAAACTGACCGAGCGCTGCTAACCTAAGCAGCGCTCATCTCAGGGTCTATCATGTGTTCTTCTCTGTGCTACACTTAAGGTACAGAACAAGGAACATCGATGAAAACAACCGTCATGCTATTTGCACTCTTTGCCTCTCTCTCGGCCTTCTCTGCTGAAATCACTTGCCTGGATAAGCTCCTCCCCTTCAACCGATACTCGGGCCTTCATCATGTTGACCGGGACGAATGGTATGATGGCCGGGAAACGCTTGAACCTGAGGGCGTGAGCAAAGGAGTTGCCTTCCTGACGAACGTAAAACTGTTGTGCAAATCAGAGGAAGTCGTTATTACTGTCGCACCTGTGTGCTCAGTCCTCATTCCAGAGTTGCCGCAGTCGAATTCCTGCTTTGTGTTTACTAATGTCGGCTACTTTTTTGTCTCCAGGGATAATAACCGGAATATGAATTTCATCTTTTCGCGAGACCGTCGGTTCAAAGATTAAAGAGTTTTGCTGCTTGATCAAAAACCGCGTTCATATCAAAGCTCACCCGATCACGTAGCACCGATTGGTTAGTGGAAGGTTTAACAAAAGTCGCGTTATTCGTGGCCATAACGGCGACGTCGGCCAGGAAATAAAAAGGCCCTGTTCTCTGCGGATCAGCACAATCATACAGAATGAGAGTCCGCGTACCAACGTAGGCGCCAAGAGCACCGCAAGCTCCCTGAAAAGTGATAACACCACTCGCGTAGGCGAGCATGCGACCTAGTTCGATCCAGTCTTTATAGATAAAAAATTCATATCTATTCGACTTGGGTAAGAGAGCAATAAAACTATCCATCAGTAGCTTTAACTGAACCTGATCTTCCGAGGCAAAGAGAACAATCCGATGACCATCAAACTGCGAAAGAAGCTCTATCCACTCACTTTCAATCATTGCTCCTCGTAAAGGCGAAAGGTTAACGGCGTAGTACGGGGAGGCTGGTAGATCTGGGGGCCGCAACAAAGGCCGGGAGGTAACTCTGAGACGGGTATCTGCCGACGATCCGGTGGTCAGTTGAAAGAGTGCAAAGAAGTCTTCGGCCACATGATGGCCTTTTGGCCTGGCCATCTTGTGGGTCAGAACGAGCGTCTTCCAATTGTCTGAGAACCCGACTCGTTTCTTGGCCCGGAGTCCCAACCCCAGGCAAGCATCAGGAAATGAATTGGTGAGGCAGACAAAGAGGTCAACGTTATAGACATGAAGATTGGCAGTGTAGGGATGAACATCAAGAACGGTGCGAATCTCGTCCTCATCGAAGAGATGGTAGAACGCTTTGAAAGGAAGGAGGTTAAGAACCTCAACATCTTTCTTAGGGGTGATAAAATGAAGATCGGCATTTGGATAGAAATCACTTAGGGCATGCAGAAAGGGGAACGTAAGGATGCGCTCCTCAAGATCAAACGGAAGCTTCAAGACTATAACTTTCGGCGCATCATCTTCAGGGATTTCTGACTTGGTGACGGGGATCCCCATCATATCTTTCCCTGGCGCTTGAGCCAAAGGATTGTGTAATAACTTGTGGCCATGGCCGGAACAAAAGCATTAACCAGGGGCACGGGAACTACCAATAAGAAAAGAACACCACTGAGTGAATAGTGGATAATGTTCCTACCGACGTCCCCCAGGCACTGACTCACTGAGAGATCGTGGCGGGACCAGGAGTAGTCGACGAACTGGACGGCGAGAAGAGTAGCGATAAGAAAGAGAGCAAGAGGATAGAATAAAGGGAAAATATTAAGCACGAAGGCAAAGCCACCGGCCACGATCAAAAAGAAGAGTTTTTTGAACTCATTCTTAAAGGTCGCTGAAATGGACTTCTTAACTTCAGCGAGAGCGTGACCTTGATCCTCATCCATAATGACTCGTTGGACGAGCTTGTGCTCAATTCGCGAAGAAAGAAGTGAATTAAAGGGTGCTGCAATGATTCCTACCACTAGGACGTAGGTCCAACTCATAACGAAGAAAACAAAAAGGATCAGAATACCTGTGAGAATCTGCGAAAGAAGTGTCGCCTGGTCAGAACTGTAGACGTAGCCACGAAAAAAACCGACGAAAATATCAGAGTTCCGATAGATTCCTGCGATAGAAAGCAAATAAACGAGAAGAGCGAGAATCGTCGGGACAACGGCCAGTACCAAGTTTACCGGATCCGTAAGGATCATCTTAAGTGCGAGAGGAAAGGTACGGAAGATATCTTTCATCTTGCTATCTTAGAGGGAAAACTTAGCAAAATCAATTCCTCCACGCTCATCACGAATAACCGCCATTATAAGCGAAGGTTCGTCATCGCCCTTAAACTCTGTATCCTCATCAATCCCTGCCTTCGGTTTATCGAATTCACCATTCGAAGTATACCAGGCAACTTGATAGCGCTCGGTGCGCGTTTCCACGACTCCATCGACTCGAGTCTGTTGGTACACTTGAGCAGCCGAAGTCGCAACAGAGAGAACATCTCCATCACTCGGTAGACCAGCAGCGCCTCCATTCAGACTCAGAGAGGACCCCGATGGGTTAGTATTCGGCCCATTATCTACGTCGGCATTAGTTCGAGAACTGACGAGCACCCGTTTAAAAGCGGTGACTCCATTGATCGTGAAAATTGCAATAAAACCGACTCCGTTGGCCCGCTCCCGCTCACTCCGACCAGCATAGATGATGGTTGATGAAGGGATAGTCAAAGAAAAGGTCTCGCTACTAAGTCCAGTCCGACCGGCGGCACTTGGTTGGAGCGCAGTCATATCGATACTCACAGAGGTCTCCGACGCAGTTGAATCATGGTCGCAGCTCACACGGGCACCTTGAGAAATCCCGGGATCAATGCAGGTAATATAATTGCCACTCAGGTTTCCACTACCGTTTAAGTCTGAGACTAGGACTTGAAGGTTAACGGAGGAACCAGGAATCACTTCCGGCGTATTCGCCTTGATCCCAAGAATACGGAACGTCTTTAGTTCCTCAACTTTTCGGAATTTCGTATCACCACAAGAGAGGCAAAGAATGATGAGTGCTAAGTATCGCATATTAAAACTCCCCTTTCACACCGAAGGTCGGAAGAATCGGAAGGCCACGGACCCTCTTCTTCTGACGGTAGTCAAACGAGTACTCTATACTCTGCGGGTTCTCAGCGTTAAGTACGTTCAGGATATCGACATAGGCCGTGAGGATCCATCGGTCATAGATATATTTCCGGTCTACCCTAATGTCGAGCTGTCTAAAAGCGTCAAATCGCTGAGAGTAAATCCGACCGGCCAGAGGAACATAAACATCATTATCGGCGTCAAACGTGGCGCCACGGATAGGAGTAAAAGGAAGACCTGACACGAAACGGAGTCGACCAGAGAAGGTCCAGCGGTCAGTGTTATAGGCCCCAATGAGATTAAGGTTATGGGTCTGGTCAAATTCGGAAGGGCCTGTGCCAAAGCCTGGGATCGTTCGCTCGCTTCTCAGGAGCGTGTAGACCAGCTGTGATGTCCACTCGTTCATCCGATACTTTGCCTGGATCTCACCGCCTGAAATCGATCCGGTGCCTGTGTTTCGGTAATTTTTCTGGACATCAGGTACCACCAGATTTCGAAGATTCTTATAGAAGTAGTTATTCGTCAGCTCGAAGCCCTGATTCGTGTCCTTTCGAAAGTCTTTTCGAAATCCGACCACGTAGTGCCAGGCGTAGGGTGCCGTGATATTTTTATTGCCGTACTCTTCGGAGACCTCTTGGGGAAGCGGGGCCTGAGCATACTTCCCCCAAGCGCCGCGCAGCTGGAGCGAAGGATCGTACTGGTAGCGGATCTGAAGCCTCGGCTGAAGCTGGGTTTCCTTGGTTAGGGTAAAATGATCGACTCGCATATTAGGAAGATAAGTCCACTTCGAGTCTGCGGAGGTTTTAATCTCTTGCCGGAGGTACGCACCAAATTGTCCGTCATCACCTTCTGTATCAAACTTACGTTCCTCTCCTACCGAAAATGGCGTATTAACGCCTCCTACGGAGTAGCTGTTCGGCAAATTAACTCGGACTTTACTTCGGTCATAATTATTATCCAGTCCCAAGTAGGTTTTATAAGTTTCCGACCATTCGTTTTGGAGCTCTGAGCGGTGTGAAATCACGTTACTCTGGACATCAAGGTAGCGCCCCCCGATGTTGACCAGAAGGTTATCCCGTCCAAGACCAATCGAGTGATCCATCCTGGTCTTCTCATTGAGTCGGGTCGAAATTTGCGGGATGATGCGAAAGAACTCAGTGCGATTATAGAAGTCTCCGCGCAGACTTGGGTCATTGTTCGCGGGCTTGTTCAGAATCAGCTCAAGCTCGTCTTTGCTGAGCACCATCGTCGTCTTAAATTCGTTCCTCTCATCGAGCTTCCGACGGTAGATCCCGGTGAGGTCGTAGTAGGTCGGAGCTGCGGTGAGTTCGAAGTCTTCATTCTCTTTCGCGACGGCCTTAAGCACCTGACCAATGTAGCTGTAGCGACCACCGATCAAAAAGGAGGAGTCCTTATCGATGGGGCCCTGGACGAGGCCTCCAGTATTCAAGAGATCCACGAAGGCCATTCCGTGGATCCGGTCGTCTTTCGGATTCGTCGTGGTAAGCCCGATAATTCCTCCGATGGCACGGGAGTACTCAGGGCCATAGCCCGCGGGTAGGAGGTCCACCCGCTCCACCGCCTCGGGGATGATTACCGAGGAAAGGCCACCGAAGTGGAAAACGATGGGTACTCGGTGGCCGTTAATCAGGTATCCCGTATCGTCGGGGCTCGCCCCCTGAACAATGATCTGCGCGGTGCCAGCAGTCGCGGCGACACCTGGCAAGTTCTGAGCGGCACGAACCGGGTCACCACCAAATGACCCAGGTGCCTTGAGGAATTCTTCCTGGGTGAGGCTCTGTGCCTGGTCATCACGCTTAGCAACCTTGCTGGTGACGGTGGTTTCAAAAGTTGTATAGAAGACTTTTTCAAGATAGACGGTAAGCCCCGGGCCATCCGCACAGACATTCTTTCGAACAAGTTTCTGGTAACCAGAAAGGTTGATGATGAGTTCGCAATCTCCTACCGGAACATCTGGAAAAGTAAATCCGCCTTGGTCGTTAGATACCGCCTTGAGCTTGTGGGGCAGGATAAAGAGGCTCACATCCTTCAGTGGTTTTCTTGTCCCACGCTCAAGCAGTGTTCCGGAAACGGGAACCAGTGTCTGAGCGGCAACAAGTGCGGATAAAAAAAGCAGCGGCAAAAAATACATTAGTACTCCAGTTGAAACTTAAGCGAGTAGCGGATTCTCACGGCAACAGGTTTTCCATCAACCTTCGCTGGCCGAAAGACAAACTTCCGCATGGCCTCAACAGCTCCTGAACGAAAAAGTGGATCCCCATCGACAACCGAGACATCTCGAACCGTTCCTGCGGCATCAATCAAAATGTCCATCACTACTGAGCCTTCAAGCTCTTTATCTCTGGCCGCTTTCGGATAAGCGGGTCTCACTTCGGTCAAAACAGTTGGCATCTGACTGACGAGATACTCCTCGGTGGGTGTCGGAAGGGTGTCAGCGTCGGAGTCCTGGAGGATGGTCTTATCAGCTTCCTTAGCGAGAGTATTACCCTTCTTCGCCTCAACACCCTCGGAGCCGAGAGAGTCATCGGTGTAAGAGTTTCGGTTGGCCCCGAAAACCTCGCGCTTAGGCGCTGACTCAGGCATCGGTTCGTTGACAGATTTAAGAACGACCTTGGGCCTCTCTTTAACCTCTGCCAGGTTCTGAACATCCTTGGAGGCTTCGATGATCTCGACGGGAACCTCGATCATTTCCGATGACGGCATCTTGAGCTGCAGGAGGAGCAGAAACACGATCCCAAGGCCCGCGTGTAAGAGAAAAGAGAGCTGCCAGGGCCGAAGCTGCGCCGTCATCAGATTACCGGTCCTTGATCTTTTCTACTTGAAGGGCGAATTTGTTTAAGTTGTTACGCTTCAGAAGGTCTATGAACTTCACCACATCACCATGGCGGGAGTCAGTGTCAGCGCTAATCAAAAAGTTCGTTTCCGGCGCGGTCTTAGCAATCTGACCCAACTCCTGGGCCAAGCTCATGTCGGAACGAAGCTGCCCATTCAGGAGTATCTGACCCTCTTTTGTGATCGCAACACCGACAACGCTCGCCTTGGTCGTAACGTCGGAAGTCAGGGTCTTCGGCAAATTGACCTTGAGACTCTCTTTCAGCATGACAGGTGCTGTGACCATAAAAATCACCAGAAGTACCAGGACCACATCAACAAAGGGTGTGATGTTAATGTCGTTGATACCCTCGTCATCGAGGTCGAACTTCCCGGCCATAACTACTCCTTGTAGGCGATGTAGAGATCCTTGAGACTCTGCGCTTCGGAGAGGATAAGTTTCACCTTGCGCCCGTAGAAGTTATAAGAAACGACAGCAGGGATTGCAACGACGAGACCCACCGCCGTAAGGATCAATGCCTCAGCGAGGGAGAACATCACCGAATTTGTACTGCCTGTTCCCTGGGAGAGCTCTCCGAAGCTCACGATGATTCCGAGGATTGTTCCAAGAAGACCAATGAAAGGAGTGGTTGAACCGAGGGTCCCCAGCACCGGAAGCCCTCGCTCCAGCTCACGACGCTTTTCCTGGGCAAAGGCATCAAACGCTTTGTCGATCTGCTCGCTCGTCCGGAGCCCTTGAAGGTCCCTAAAAAAGTCGCTCAGAAAATGCGTCCCCGTGGCAAAAGAGCTTCTTGCTTTAATGTTTTTCCTAACATCAGCACCAGGAAGTACCAGAGACCTAAAGTAACGGCGTCGGTCGATAATAATAGTTATGGACCAGACAGAGAGAAGGATGAGTAACGCCATGATGAGTCGGGCGGACCATTCAACAACGGTTAACCAAAGCATAAAGACTCCTCTTAAGGGGATGCAGGTTGCATCTTAAAATCAACAACCAGACCTTGTCAGTATTTTTAGGTTGGAAATTGAGTGAACCTGAAGTCGAAAATTTCGCTAAAATCTTCGAGGCGCGAAACTGAAGATTCAGGTATGGCCTTAACAATTCCCTCGAACCGGTCCCAGTCGAGCTTTTGGCAGAGAAGTTCACTCACGACGCTGAGCTCGCGGCAACGCCGGAGTTTGTCTTTGGCCTTCGCAATCATACCCTGGCAACCTAGGAGATTGCTGTCGCGGAAATGGATGCAAGCGGCGGCCACCTGAATGACCGCCCAATAAACATTACGAACTGGATCCTGCCGATCCTCCATCCAGAGGTCTTCAAGCACCTCATGGCACTCCCAGTACTTCTGCTCATTAAAGAGCCGAATGCCCTCAGATATTTTCTGGAGGTGATCGGCGTCAAACAACCTAGAAGCCGCCTAGAATGTTCAATCCGGAGTCCACATAAAGAACCTGCCCCGTCACCCCACCAGAGAGGTGAGAGGCCAGATAAACCGCAGCACCGCCGCAATCTTCCGGCGTCACATTCCGCTTCATGGGCGAGATCTCTTCGACCTGGGAAAGCAGAGTCCGGAAGCCGGAAATTCCCGAAGCCGCGAGGGTCTTTATGGGTCCGGCAGAAATGCAGTTCACTTTTATTCCGCGAGGCCCGAGATCATAGGCAAGGTAGCGTGTCGAAGCTTCGAGTGCCGCCTTGGCAACTCCCATGACGTTATAGTTTTTAATGACTTTTTGTGAACCGTAGTAGGTCATGCTGATCACTGAACCGCCGTCATTCAGGAGGTCATGGAGGCATTCCGTGACCCCAACCAACGAAAATGCTGAAATATCACAGGCCATGGCAAAACCCTTGCGGCTCGTATGAACAAACTCCCGCGAGAGGTCTTCCTTGTCAGCAAAGGCCAGGGAGTGAACGATGATGTCGAACTTTCCCCAATGCTTCTGGACCGTTTCGCGCATCGTTGGATAGTGAGCGTCATTGGTGACATCCATCTCGAAGGTGAAGTCTGCACCGATCTCGAGGGCGAGGGGCTCTACGCGCTTTTTGATAGCGTCGTTCATGTAAGAAAGGGCGATCGAGGCACCCTGCTCTTTAAACGCTTTCGTTATCCCCCACGCGATCGAACGGTCGTTGGCGAGGCCAAGGATTAGAGCTCTTTTTCCTGCGAGAAGTTTCATAGGTTCCCTCACTTTTTTATGAGGATACACTACCCAACGGCTCGCAGGCTTTCAAGCTTTTGCGTTGGGTCAGTGGGAAAAGGTCCTCTACTTCGCCTCAGTAGCGATGCTCCGACCCGGCGCGAATTTCTCGGCGTAGTAGGCCTCATAGTAGGTCTTGCGGAAGCCGGTAAAGCGCTGGAGCTTTGTGGGGTCCGGTAATGTTTCGGAGAGGAAGCTCATTTGCTTGGCCTCGAGATGCCCCATACTAGACTTGAAAGGTCAGTCCCTCGGATTCTAGCAGGGGCAAGAATTGCTGAAGCGTTGATAGACCCAAAACAGGGATAAAATCAATGGATGATACTTCGCTGTATTTTTGCCTTGGTTCTAATCTTTACCTCTTCCCTCACGAAGGCATTCGACGAAGAAAAATTCGCTCAAACTTTAGGCCTCGAGCTCGTCTCCGAAGGACATCCCTACAACTTCTTTGGCGTCCACACCATGTACGCCAACGAGAACCTTTCCCGCCAGCTCCTTCTCATGCGCGACGTGCCCGGGGAGCTGAAAGATCTCAGGATTATCCAGGCCAAAGGTTACTTGATTGCTGAGCTGCCGAAGTCGGCCAGTACCTACATGTCCATGGCCTTAGTGGGAATCAGCGAGGACGAAATCCGCCGCCACCTCAGGCCAACGACCGTTTGGCAAAAGCTCTGGGATCAATTCAACCCTCTTCCCCAGGCCTACGGTCTTGAAGACTGCAGCACCATCCAAGGGAGACCAACCGCCCGAGGCTTAGAGCAACTCCAGGCCTTTTATGGATCAACCTTCGTACGTGGGTCACTAAGCTGCATCTCAAACTTCAGACATGGACTCTGGGGATCAACAGGCGGCCGGGTAGGTGACCTCGTCGAAGGAATCGGAAACCTTATCACGGACCCTCGAGCATTTTGGCACCGGCGAGTTGAACAAGTACGAAACCTAGAACGCTTCATTGCTAACTTCGATGCAAGGATAAGGGGGATCTCCTCGTTTATCGCCCGCCTCCCCGCAGAAGCTAAAGTCCAGATGCTCTGCGGGTTCCTCGGAGGACTCGGTGGCGACGCGCTCACCACGATCCTCGCGGGGGGAGCGGGGCTCGGGCAGCTCATGTTCCGGGTCGAGGAATACATTCGTAAGCTTACCTCCCTCGACCGAGTTTTTCGCGTCCTCGGGCAGGTCAATAAGATTGTCCTCATTCCACCAGACTTTTATGCAAGACTCGCAACTTCTCGAGTCCCAGCCGCTACGATCGATGCCCTCTATAGTCTTGCTGAGCGTGAACTGCCCCAGGCCATCATCAACGCCATGAGGTCATTGCCATAAACTTGCTAGGGAAGAGAGGCAAGAAAAGCCGAGGCCCAGGCACGGGCGATGGGAAGACCTGCCGGAAATCCGAAGTGCACACCGTCTCCCCCTCGAGCAGGATAACTAGTCACGGCCTTAGAATCGAAAACCTCACATGAGGGAGTTACCACTTCCCGCAGGAGTCGCTCCAGTCGCGGCAGCTCCGCCTCGAAGCGGCGCATCTGCGGAGGCCCGACCCAGTAACAACGAGCACCGCTGGCACGGATCTTCTCAATTATCACTCGCAAGTCTGTCCTCACCGCATCATCCGAAGGAACGTTCACATAGTTAGTTGAGAGGTTGACAATAACCACGTCGGGTTTATGCCGACGCAAGAGATCATCGAGCTTCGGCGTAGCATGAGTCGCAGCACGCCGCTCAACATTCGCCGGAGAGCGTTCAAAATAGCCGCAGCTGGTGGACTTCCCAGTTATCCACCACTTACCGATAGATCCGCAGGACCCATAGGTCGCCACAACCGCCTCTCGTTCACGAAGTCCTCTATCAAGGGCCTGGCCAAAAGGGCCAACCAGATGAGAGTCACCAAAAACAAGTACTGAGGTAGCGACCAAAGTTGTTAGCATCACCATGTAAAATCTCCCGCTGTCCGGCCGGTGTCTGTTGATCTATTTTCCCTCTATTGGTACTTACTGTCCAAAGGAGTCCTCCATGAGAAAATCATTCCCTATTCTATTCACCCTCTTACTGTCCTGTTCACTACACGCTCAGGTCCTTACCACGGCTTCCTACGTTGATATCGGACGCTACGTTGGAAAGTGGTATGCCATCACGTCACTCCCACAATTCTTCACCCGTAACTGTCGTGCTCAGACCGCCGATTATGAAGTCCTCACCGAGAAGAGCATCTCCGTCCTCAATACTTGCATCAAAGGGAAGGGAGAGACAACGATCACAGGTAAGGCCGTGGTCAAGAATCCGAAGACCAACGCCGAGCTCGATGTCACGTTCAACAACTTCTTTACTCGCCTGTTCCGGGTTAAGGGCGACTATACGATCATCAAGCTCGATGAGAACTATGAGTACGTCCTGATCGGTGGCAAAGACCGGAAGTCCCTCTGGATCATGTCTCGCCGCCCTGACATGCCGCTGGAAGTCCTTGAGGAGTACAAAGCCTTTGCTAAGAAAGAAGGCTTCGACGTTTCCCGCCTGGTTGACTCTCAGTTTTAAGCTCTGTGCCCAGGGTAACCATACGGAATCCCTGGGCTTTTTTTCTTGATCAAATTTCTTTAAGCATACAGTCGATAAGACTCCGTCATTCTAACGATGGAGACTTTATGAAACTCATCATTCTGACAGTCCTCTTCACCACATCGGCATTCGCTTACCACTCAGGCACAGAAAAGAACCATCCGGTCCGTGAGCCCGTGATTAAAAGTGAGGTGCGCGTTCCCGCCTCAACCCCAGCAATTAAAGAAACACAGCCAGTTCGTAAATAAGATTAAAGAAAGGAGCTTTCATGTCGATTCCAAAGGACTGCTTTGATAAGTCAAAACACAACTATATGCAAAAATGCTTTTATGTGATTAATCTTCTAAAAGATAAGGACTATGACCTCTGGGAAAACTTCCACGCCCAGTATTGCAACACGACTCCCGAGGAATCATGGGAACTCTACGAAATACTCGTGGAGGAGTATCGAAAAATCGTCTCCCCACCGAAAAAAGCGAGAAAGGTATCTAAGCGCGCTGCCTGATTCCTAGCAACCAGGGATCAGCGGCAACCACTCATGCGGATAGTGTTTTCTTCGGGAGGCGTGAGCGGGAGTTGGTATTTTGATTTGAGTCGAACCCAGTCCCGGATGTATCGGCAGGCATAGTCTTTTCCGACTGGAAGCCACTGTGCGATGGTCTTAGCTCCCTTCTCACGGTTGTAGCGGCGGTCGGTAATGACAAGATTTTCTGGGTCATTGGCAAACGCTTCCCGCTGAGCTCTTCCCCATAAGCTTGCACCGAGGTCATGGGCGTGTTTTAGAGGGATCAGGTGATCGATGTCTACCGATTTTGCCTGAGTATGAACCTGAGGGTAGTAGTAGTCGTCCCACTTTCCACGAACTACTGTGCACCCTTTTCGATTCATACCTACCTGACTAAGAGAGCGTGAGATAAGAAGTTCCTGCCGCGTATTCTGACAGTCTTTATCCACATCAGACCAGTGTGGGTACGCCTTACGGTCGTAGCGTGTTGTTTTGGCCAAATCCTGAGTGCAGGAAACAAGGAGAACGACGACGGCGATCATTTGCATCATTAAAAAAGTATAGAGCGAACGAATTATGTCGGTCGAGCTTAAACTTACCGAGGCGCGATGAATAAGGTCTATACTGGGACCTCGCGGCCCACCAGTACTCTCAGACATTTAACACACAAGGATTGATCATGAAAAAGACGGATGCTTTTTTGATCGCTCACGTTGAACACACCAAGGCACGCTTTAGCAGCAAGGGAGAGGATCTCGGGATTGAATTTAAGAATCACATCGATTGCTGGATGCGCATCGAGGCACATCTGCGGCACAAGTTCCAGAATCGGGGCCGCCATGGGAATCTCGAGAAGCAAGATTTGAACCCGTTTGTATATTCTTTTCGAGAGAGACTCGACTAATCTATTGAGGGCCCCGGACTCAATGTCCAGGGCCCTCAGTTTTAGTTCTGAGTTTGAGTCTCAAGTTCCTTGATAGCCGAGAAAGAAATTGTCTTGATAAATTTCCCGACGAACTCACCCTGATCAGAAAACTCTGCTTCGACACCTTCATTTATTGTGACCATATGGGAGACCGAAAATAAGCGGCTTGTCCCATCGGAGGTAAAGCCAACAAAGAAAGTGTATCCAGCGCCGGCATCTGCCCAACCCCCACGGCCAAAAGACGTCCGAATTGTAGGGGTGATAGTGACTTCTCCGCACATATCGATCCAGGTCTGCTCACCTTTACTAGTCTCTTCGCAGTTGGCGAGTTCAATCTCCTTCTTGAGTTTATAGAGAGGCGACTCAGGGTCCGCAAGGAGCTCCTTGATAAAGGTCTTAGTCTCTTTACCGTCCACGTAGACACCTGCCTGTCCCGGTTCCTCGGCGTCGACAAGAATCTCCACTGATGCCACAGTAGGACTGACTTTTTTATAAGTACGAGTCTCCGCTGCATGGGTGGCGAGAGTGAGGGATAAGAGGAGCATAGAAAGGGCGATATTTTTCATCGTGTTCTCCAGTTTGGTCTATAGGTAGAGGCAGGATATCGCGATTAGGCATCTTGTTGACGATACTTGTAGATTTTACCCGAGCTGTTCAATTTCACCCCACTTCCCTTACCATATCAGCATGAATGCACTTACCTTTCGTCTGGTTATAGTCCACTCCCTTATTCTCCTGGTCTTCTGGACCGGAGTATCGAAGATCACCCTCGCAGTCGCAGGATTTTTCTTCGTCTGGCGAGGGCTCTTCCTGAGCATCTCCTACCACCGCTATTTCTCCCACCGGGTGTTCCGCACCTCCCGCGCCTTCCAGTGCTTCCTGGCCCTCGCCGGCAGTATCTGTATGCAACGCGGGGCCCTCTGGTGGGCCGCGAACCACCGCCGGCATCACCAGTATTCGGATACAGAGAACGATCCCCACTCACCCATCGCCCACGGGCTCTTCCATGCCTACTTTGGCTGGGCGATGGAGAAGCGCGCCTTTGTCACGGACTACACCCGGATCCGGGACTTCCAGGCGTACCCGGAGCTTCGTTGGCTCAACGAGCACAGTGACCATATCCACGTTGCCTTCCTCGCTTTCCTGGTGGCCCTGGGGGAATTCCTTCGCTGGCAATTTCCAGAACTCGGAACCAGTGGTGCCCAGATGGCACTTTGGGCCTATCTCGTCGGAGGCCTCGCTCACCTGCATACGATTTTTCTCATCAACACCGTCAGCCACCTGCGCGGGAGCCGGAGCTTTGAATTCCCTGCGCGGGAAGGCAGAGACAATAGTCACAATAACTGGTGGCTTGCGGTTCTTACTTTCGGCGAGGGCTGGCACTATAACCACCACTGCTTTCCGTCCGGTGCCAACGCCGGGATCCGGAAGTGGGAATGGGACATGAGCTTTCAGCTTATCCGGATTTTCGAAACCTTTGGCCTGGTCTGGGACGTGAAGGTGACACCGGAATCGGCGATCGAAAAGCTTGAAAGAGAAGAAGAACTTTCAGTGGCGATTTACGGGAAGACCTAGATTTTGATGACCCTTGGAACGAGTAAACCCCGCGCAAGCAGGGTTTACTGTTATTGTTTTAAAAGTAAAGCTTAGGCTTCTACAGCTCGCGCAGCACGAGACCGGTTTAATTCGACAGGACCATCCGCCTTAGGGATTGTGCCTCGATCACCGTGGTTGATCTGAATCATCCTTGCTTCTCCACTTATAGCATCTGCATCATCGGCAGGACCTATATCCACTCCACGCTCTTCCGAACCTGCCCGAAAGCCTATGTTCCTAGTTCTCATTGGAGACTGTGTTTGTTGCAAACCTATAGCTTGAAGGAGGAAATCAGCATTAAGCTCAGCAGGACCACGAATATTGCCCATCCTACTATCCCCAGGCCATTGACGATTATAATTATAAACTCCACATCTCACCGAGGCCACTAAGGCACCAGATGAAGGATCCAGAAGCTCTAATCTTGGTGGAGGAGCATCTCTTAGGATTCCGCTCGGTTCATATCTCCAACGTGTACGGAAGGATCGGCCGCGCGGAATGACTGGCTTAGTAAGAGGGGGTGTATTAACTGTAATAAAGCAGCTATGAAAGTCCGCATCCCATGAACCTTGTCTGATTTTGGTTCCATTGAGGTGAGTGGTCATCATTTGCGGACTATTTGTCCTGTTCTCACTAAGATAGAGGCTTTCTGTTTGAGCTACAAAGACGGAGCCATCGGGAATAAGTGGGTTAGCTTGCGCCGAAACTGGGAACAGGATGAGGCCAAAGAGAAGAGGGCCGGCCAATGCTGAGAGTGTGTTGATTTTTGACATAGTTTTTTCTCCTTGCTCAATGATTCAATGAAGAATTAATTTGCAAGCAGTAGGCCAATCTTTTCTGTATCTAAGGATAAGATTTAAAGATCTTACAAAGGCCTGCCCTGTAAATTCTTTAGGCGTGTACAGAAATTAGGCGATTCTGACGTACTCGGGGGTTATGCCTCACTTGCCCTCGTAGCTCTATTCACAGGATCTGAACCAGCATCATCCTGCTTCTCAATTTGGCCCCGGTCGCTTTCATTGATTCGGGCATCGACGTTAACCGGTACAAAATTCACCCTTCCAGCGGAGCCATCAGAGAAAAGCCTGCCCCTGCAGGATGAATCTGATACGGGGACTCCATGAAAAAGAATCTGACCATCAATTGTAGAGTACGCATAACAATTAACCCTTGAATCTCGAGCGACTCCCCATTCGTAGCGCATAGGTTTCGGGCCAGAATTGCGACAAAGGGATTCCGGCATAGGTGAACCACCATCCGCCAATTGACTGCTGTTGGGGAGAACGGCAAAGCAAGTTATAACTCCACCTCGATACATCCCCCATTCATACCGTAAAGTTTGGGCGAATGTAGTAAGTGAAAATAAAAGCATAAGGAAAAAAGTAAAAAACTTCATAGAACCTCCTCAACTAAATTACATCTAGTTACCGCAATTGTTGTGCCAGCTGTATGCATGCGAATTCTAAATACTGAGGAGACTCTTAAAGAGTGGGAATGATCGTATGAAGCTAGTCATACGACTACAAAATGTACAAACTCTCATTCACGATTAGGAAGCACATCGAACGAAGGGCACATAACCCAAGCCATCCCTGTCAGGAGCAAAAGGCTTTGAATCAGCATAAATGAGCTCAGTGGACTTCCCTTCAGCATCAACTTTAAACAAGAAATCCTCGCCAGCGAAGTAACCGTAATTCGGAAGTCGGAATAAAAGTTCTCCAGGAGTCGTATGGGCCACTGTTTCGAGGTGGAAAGATCCACCGCCTATGCTAAAGGCAAGCTGGCCCTTCTTACTCCAGCGGATAACGCGAAATAGGAAGCAAGAAACTTTTACACCTCTTGAGTAGGTGTGTTCCTAAAGATTCTGATCACCTGGCGTCTTATCCTATTGCTTGCCGCGTCGACGTAAATTTTCTGAAGAAATTTCAAGTCGCATCTGGTAATTCACTTCTCATTAGAACTAAGCATTAACGAACAATGGATCACTCTCAGGGGGTCTCATGGCGCATAAGAATCCAAATACAAAAAATCAGCACCTTATCCAATGGGTCGCGGCCATGGCGGACCTCTGCCGACCTGACCAAGTCCTGTGGTGCGACGGTTCAGAAGCCGAGTATGACGAACTCTGTGGCCAGATGGTGGCCAGTGGGATGCTGACTAAGCTGAATCCCGTGAAGCGCCCAAATTCGTACCTCGCCATGTCTGACGCAAGCGATGTCGCTCGGGTCGAGGACCGCACGTACATCTGCTCTGAAGATAAAAGCGCCGCTGGTGCCACCAATAACTGGATGGACCCGGACCTGATGCGCGAAACGCTCAATCCTCTTTTCCGCGGCTGTATGATGGGCCGAACCATGTACGTTATCCCCTTCTCCATGGGTCCCCTCGGATCGCCGATTTCACAGATCGGAGTCGAAATTTCTGACTCTCCCTACGTAGTCGTCAATATGCGCATCATGACCCGCATGGGTGAAGGTGCCCTCCGAGTCCTTGGTGACTCCTCTCACTTCGTGAAGTGCGTCCACACTGTCGGTATGCCTTTGACACCTGAACAAAAAGACGTGCGCTGGCCGTGTAATAAAGAAACAAAATACATCGTCCATTACCCCGAGACCCGTGAGATCTGGTCTTACGGCTCAGGCTACGGTGGAAACGCCCTCCTTGGTAAAAAATGTTTCGCTCTTCGGATCGCATCCACCATGGGGAGAGATGAGGGCTGGCTAGCCGAGCATATGCTCATTCTCGGTGTTGAAACTCCGAAGGGCGAAAAGCACTTCGTGACTGCGGCCTTCCCAAGCGCTTGCGGCAAAACCAACTTCGCTATGCTTATTCCTCCTCAAGCTATGAACGGATGGAAAATAACGACGATCGGCGATGATATCGCCTGGATCAAGTCAGGCGCCGATGGTCGTCTACGGGCGATCAATCCTGAGGCCGGCTTCTTCGGTGTTGCCCCGGGAACAAGCTTCAAGACGAACCCGAACGCCATGCACTCAGCTCGAGCGAACACCATCTTCACGAATGTTGCTCTCACCGAAGACGGTGACGTCTGGTGGGAAGAGATGACGGAAACCCCACCGGCCCGGCTCACAGATTGGACCGGTCAGGAGTGGACCCCAGATTGCGGCCGGAAGGCGGCCCACCCGAACGCGCGCTTCACGGCCCCGGCCTCTCAATGCCCGTGCATCGACAACGAATGGGAGAACCCGGCAGGCGTGCCGATCTCTGCCATGATTTTTGGCGGACGCCGGCCAGATACCATCCCTCTTGCCTATCAGGCGAAAAATTGGGAGCACGGAGTCTTTATTGCTGCCACCACCGGTTCGGAAACGACTGCCGCGGCCACTGGCCAGGTCGGAGTCGTCCGCCGGGATCCAATGGCGATGCTTCCCTTCTGTGGCTACAACATGGACGCCTACTTTAACCACTGGGTGAAAGTGGGACAGAGGGCCGGCGCCAAGGCCCCGCTCATTTTCGGAGTCAACTGGTTCCGGAAAGACGCTGAGGGAAAATACGCATGGCCTGGATTCGGCGAGAATGCTCGGATCCTCGAGTGGATCGTCGGCCGTATCGAAGGCACGGCCTCCGGAGTGGAGACGCCTGTGGGAACAATGCCAGAGTACAAGGACCTGAACTGGACGGGCCTTGATTCTATGACTCAAGAGAAGTTTGAGAAACTGACCTCCCTTGACGCGCGAAAGTGGGCGCAGGAAGTTTCGTCGAGTGCGGAGTTCTTTGCTAAGTTTGAAGGACCTGTACCGGCGGCATTCGCAGAGATCCAACAGGGCATCTTGAAAGCATTTTCACAAGCAGATGAGACTAAAAAACATTTCAATGAAGTAAGACTTTAATTTCTTCAGCCGGAAGGAGAAATTCTTCCGGCGCACTACCTTAGGCCACTTCCATCACGAATTCCATTCTTCCTTCGATCTGATTCACAAGTTCCCGCCGCAGAACCAGGTCGCTTGCTAACCAACCCAGCGTAGAGACGAAAAACTCAAGATCCGGCTTCTGATTATTCATTGAGGAGAGGTAGTGGCGTTCCATGGCATCCAAAACAATCGCCGTGAGGCCATGAAAGCCAGAGATTCGGCATAAGGAATCACTGACGACACAAAGACCGTCCCAGTCCATAGAATCATCCATCAGTTGGTAAAAATCCCGCTGAGGTCCACTGAAGTGGCCCTGGCAGTACTTACACATAAGAAGAGCAGAAAGATTCTTTGAAAGCTGTTCCAGGAATAATTGGTGATTCGCTTGAGGCCACCAAGAGCTCTTTCGGCCCTCGACTTCAACCGCCGCAGCAAAATTCATGAACAGATTTTTCATGGGTCCCCTCTCCTGACTAATCTAGTCGGAATATTGGGCGCAAAGCTTGAGTTGATTTTGAGTGGCACCCCCCCAGGAAATGGGAGGTGCTGAAAACAAATAAGTCATAGAAAGAAGAACAGAGCTCAGAGACGGCTTGTCTCTAGGCGCCGCCGCCGCCACCATTATCATTCTCAATGCCGCCAGGAGCACAGGAGTAGCCCATAAACCGGAAGCGCCAGTTGTAGACACCCTGAACATAGTCACGGAAGTTACACTTCGCTTCTGCCTCTTCCCAGGTTTTGAAAACCGTGAAGAAGTCACTTTTAATGTAGCGCCGGTCAACAGTAGGTGTCGGGTTATTACACGGAACCGCGTAAGCAGCTTCAGCTGAAGCTGAATCAAGCTCATAGAAAGGAACATCGCCGCAGGTCTCAAGGACGCTTTGATTAGCAGATGCGACGCCGGTGAGGAGGAGCAGGGATACAAATAAAACCAGTGCTTTCATAGAATTCTCCATAGGGGAAATAGTTGTCAGACTTGAAAATACGGTATTTCCCATGCATAGGCAAATCCGGGCCATCCCATGAGATTAACGCTACTTATTGGTGTGGTAGCGGATAGGATTTGCCAGAGGATTTGTAGCGAGGAGATACCCTACGATGGCCTTCAGCTCTGGATTTACCCCCACCTCATCGAAAGAAACAGGGCGCCCCAGGACCTCAATCCCATCGAGGCTATAGTGTGTCTTCCAGTTCTTATCTTCCCACATCCGATAGACGATACCTCTCCGGCAGTTAGCTACCATTGCACGGCGGTCAAAACGATCCATGCCATAACGAAGTTCCTCTGCCAGGAAGTCTCGGAGGTTGAGGTAATGGGACATCGCTTCGTTAACCATCAGGCAAAGTCCTGCGTTGGCCTTAAAATTTTTCTCGAAGACCTCGTCGGAAAGTCGCACGTCAATGAGGCCCGCAATACTAGAGAAATAACGCTTTCCACGCATGATGTGATCGGTAGGAATGAACTTCCAGTCGCCCATCTCCCTTGGAGTGAGGATTCCCTCAAACTCATTCTCGAGTTGGAGGAGCCCCAGGACAACCTTGGCCGCGACTTGATTATCGTTGGTCCAGATAAGACGCATCAGGTGCCGAACCTCGGCCAGCGCGCTGAGGGTATCGCCCGTTTCTTTGCCATAGAGGTAACGCAGTTTCGACCAGCTCACGAGATCTCTGTAGGTAGGAATAGGGTAAGCGAAGGTATCGAAGCGCTTCCCCTGGGGGTAGGCCGGCGATCCAAGCTCAAGGGCCCAGACATCGTAGACCTTCAGGGCCTTAAGCCAATCGAACTTCATCCCCATTTTCTTAAAAAGTGGCCTCTTGGTGACCCAGTCGTGGGCGAGTTCACGGTGAATGAAATCAGGCAAGACAAGGCCGCCTTGGTGATGGACCTCGCCGATCTGCCAGTGAAGTTGTGGATTAAGGAAGGGGCCTGCGTCTCGGTTTCCACGGCCTGGATAAAAGAGGTCGTACTGGTTTAGGATCTCCCGGTCTTCAGCGATAAGCTTATCATGCTCTTTGATCAGTTTGGCGGGGGATAATTTAAAGAAGCCGCGCATGTAGTAGAGGCGAACAAAGGAGTAGCGATTGACCCAACTGAGGGCGAGTAGTATGGAGATGATTGCCAGGAGTGTAATAACCGACTTACGTTTTAAGATTCCCATTGGGGAAAGATACAAAAGTTTGGACTCCGAGTCTACCGGACTCGTTTGAAGTAAAGTTCGACTTCGGGGTTTATACTGGCCTCGGAAATTCCGGGGATTTCCACACCCGCTTCGAGGGTCAACCGAAGTCTTACTTGCCTCAGGACAACGCTATTGCCGAAATCAAGTGCCTCCTGGGATTGGAGAACATCTCTGAAAGATTGGACCTTCTGATCAAGCACGATACCCGGCTCAGTAGTGACCATAATTGATATTAAAGAAAAGAAAAGGCTTGGAAGAAATGCTTTCATGGCCCAAGGCTCCGGTGGTCAATTTCTATGACTCCTCTCGTGGTGACGTCGGCCAGACCAAGAAAACCAGTCCTAGAAAAATCGCTCACAGTTTTAAGATCAGAAATGTACCAGTGCTTGAAGTCCTTAGCGCGAATCTGAGAGGCATATCCCGCGGCGGTCTTAAGAGCACTTACCATTCCCGCAGCAAAATCTACTCGAACATAATTGCGGCGACGACGGAAGCTTCTTTCTGCCTCCTCCTCTTCGAAACCGCCAATCTCGAGACTTGTGTCCCCAAGTTTAGCTAGTGCAGGAGGATGTTGAACTTTATTGCTCGATTCAGGCACGAAAATCAGATACCCGATGAACCCCGCCGAGTATCTCCATAAACCAAAGAATTTTCTCCTAACGGAAGCACCGAAGCCTATGGCCATCCGGCTGACCTCGAAGCCCGGAATTCTGATCATCGAGTTGGCCTCATTCAGTCCGGAGAGCACCTTGATGACAAACTTTGTTTCCTCATTATGAATCAAGGCCGGATTATGTTCACGCGGGACGATATCCCAATCGATACGAATGCGAAAAGCGACTCCAACTTTCGTCCAAAGCGCAACCTCACCGCTCGCAGAAAAATTAAGATCGATGCGCATGGCCTTGAGCTTCCAGCCAGCGACTTGAGTGACACTGATCTGTGCCATTCGAAGCCTTAGCTCTTCAAGGGCCTTACGGACCTTGTTCCGCTGGGCCGGTACACGAAGTTTACCGGACTTGTTGGCGAGATCCACGATCGCATCCGCGAGGGAGTCGAGATCCTTCTCAGAGGTCTCTCCGGTAACTTCAAGGCTATCCTCTGTCTCAGAGAGAAGAGGAGCAGATTTGCGTCGCCAGCGAATCTCGATGGCCTTTCGGGCGCTAAGAGCACTTATACCGAGAATCCCTTTCTTCGTGATTGCGATGTCGGTCATGAGTTCAGTCAATTTAAATCCCGACTTGGAAGGCAGCACTTCCATGCTATCCAGGGCCGTGCCTTGAGCAGTAAGAATTTCTTTGAAGGTAGATCCATGGGCCATGGCAGAACTCAGGATGAGAACAAGAAGTAGGGGCATGATCACCTCGAGTACAAAAGCCGCTGCCTAAGCGCCGTTCCAAATCTATAAGGCCCGACTCCGATCTCTCCGTTGACGCCAAGGCCGATGGAAAAACGATCAAGCTTCCAAGGGCCGGTGTGATCAGAAGTAAGATTCAACTCACGTAGAATCCTCTCATCGAGAGCGATTTTCGTTGCGACAAGGGTCTCCGTGTAGGCTTCGATTGAGATTGTTCCAAGGACTCGTTCCTCCTCCCCGTTAGCACTTAAGACTGGAATCGCTGCCTTGGTGGTGGTCACAGAGATGAGGACAAAGAATATGAGATGAACAAACATGAGTTACTCACTTTATGAAACTAGCCTAGCGATTTAAGAGAGATATTGTAATGACTAAAATCCGATTGAAAGCGTTGAAAAAAGGCATGTAAGAAAAATTTAGAACTGCCATCCTAAATTGGTGGCAACAACATCGATTAAGGGAATTATTTCGATCAAAAATTTTGACTAGCATTGTCGATCTCCTTCAGAAACGACGACTTAGCTTTCCCCTCGTGGGATGAGGTTTTGCAG
>JAIYDC010000138.1 GCA_027487685.1 Pseudomonadota bacterium
AGGAGATGGTACTCGTTGATCCAGACGGTTCCGCTCTCGAGCGACCTTGCAATCAATTTCGCCTGCTGATTATTTCTTGTCCAGACTGCCGCTGCGAGGCCATAAACCGAGCGATTGGCCATACGAACTGCCTCATCTATCGTTTTAAAAGTAGTGATGGCAAGAACAGGCCCAAAAATTTCTTCTCTGAAGATTGTATTGTCAGGAGTAACTTCGAAGATGGTCGGCCGGATGTAGTACCCTTTGTCCAGGTCACCTCCCGTCGCACGCTCTCCCCCAAAGAGGAGCTTAGCACCTTCCTTTTTCGAGACATTGATAAACCCCATGATCGCATCGAACTGTTTCTTGTTGATGACGGGGCCGTAACCCGTAGCTGGATCTGTCGGAATGCCCACTTTAACCTCGGCGATCCGTCGAAGTAGCGCTTCCCTAAATTCCGGATAAATTTTTTCGTCAACAAATAGCCTTGTTCCGGAGTCGCATGCCTGGCCTGCGTGGTAAAGGAAAGCGTAGAGAGCTCCGTCGACGGCAATTGAGAGATCCGCGTCGGCAAGAACGATGTTCGGCGACTTTCCTCCGAGTTCCAGTGAGAGCTTCAGAAGATTATGGCTTGCCGACTGCATAATTCGTTTTCCAACAGCAGTGGAGCCGGTGAAAGCAACCTTGCGGACTTTCGAATGGTTAATAAGGAACTCACCCTCCCTCGCCCCACCAGTGATGATGTTAACGACACCGGCCGGAATACCGACATCGCGAATGATTTCTGCGAGAATCGATGCTGTTCCCGGAGTCTCCTGCGCTGATTTGAGAACGGTCGTGCAGCCAGAGGCAATGACAGGACCAATTTTCCACGCGGCCATGACGAGTGGAAAATTCCATGGAATGATCTGCGCACACACGCCGACAGGTTCATAGATCTTATAATTCTGAGAAAAGCCGGCACGAGAGGCAGCTTCGTCTTGTACTTCAAAGGTAAACTTCCGGAGCTGGCCCGCGAGGACCTTAAAGTAAGAAGCGGCATTGTGGACATCAGTCTTGGCCTTGCGGATGCACGAGCCGGAGTCAGCGATCTCGAGTTCTGTGAGTTCAACCCGTCGCTCTTTAATTTTTTCGCTGATCGCCTCCAAGAGATCGGCGCGCTTCAACTGATCTAGGGCACGCCAGGCATCAGAGTAGAAAGCTGTTTCCGCAGCTTCGACAGCCTCATTAATGTCGCGCTCGGAAGGGAGGTAGACTTTTGCAACGGGTTCGCCCGTGGCAGGATTTTCCGAAATGTAGCTATGCTCGCTGTTACGGAATTCGCCGTTGATAAACAGTTGAATTTCTCTCATATGTGTCTCCTTAGATATCTGTAAGTTTTAAGGTTATGATAGAGTTAGGCCGCTGACTGGCGCCCTTGGCATAGATGTCTCGAACTTTGCCTGATTCCAAATCGGATTCCTCACCCTTGGTAATGAGAACGAGTTCTTTTTCCTGCCGCTCATGGACGATGTAGGCGAGTGTCGTTCGCTTCTTGTCCTGTGGTCTGAGGGTCAGTTTCAAAATAAAAGTTCCTGCTGGAAATATGTACTCGCGGTTATGCTCGACTTTGGAGTCAAATTTCCACGACTCCCCATCGACAGCAAAAGTCCCTGTCATGCGCCAGCAAGCGGCTGCAGGTAGGGAGACAGTCAGCAGAAAGGCAATCGCCGCATGTCTTAACATCTCTCCACCGACACCGCGATGCCCTGACCTACGCCAATGCACATCGACGCTAATCCCTTCTTAAGTTTCGGATCGTCCTGCATTTGATGCAAGAGAGTCGTGAGTATGCGGGTCCCGGAACCCCCGAGCGGATGGCCCAGGGCGATTGAGCCTCCGTTTCGGTTGACAAGTGAGGGGTCAATTTCGAGTTCTTTGATGCAGCTGAGTGCTTGGACTGCGAAAGCTTCATTGAGCTCTATCACATCAAAATCCTCAAGGCGGTGATGGAACCGGCCGCACAGTTTCTTGACAGCACCGACTGGACCTAAACCCATGACGTTCGGGTGGAGTCCGTGTACAGCACCACCCGTGATACGGGCGAGAGGTTTAAGAGAATGGCGTTTAACAAAATCTTCTGAGCAAACCACCACCATGCTCGCGCCGTCGTTGATCGAGGAACTATTGCCGGCCGTTACTGTACCGTTCTTCCTGAAAGCGGGTCTTAGACGAGAGAGTTTTTCAAGTGAGGTATCAGCTCTAGGACCCTCGTCGGCATCGACGACATTTGTACCTTTTTTGTTTTCAACTGAGATGGAGAGGATCTCGTTTTTAAATTTTCCTTTATGTTGGGCCTCGACCGCTTTCTGGTGCGAGGCCAGAGCGAAACGGTCTTGGTCTTCCCGGGAGATACCATGAAGAAGCTGGACTTCTTCTGCTGTCTCACCCATTCCCAGGAGTGGAAAGAGCTCGGCCATTTTAGGATTTTCAAAGCGCCAACCGATCGATGTGTCCCAGATTTTCTGGGTCCGGTCAAACGGTTGCGCCGCCTTTGAAAGGACATAAGGCGCACGGGACATGCTCTCGGCCCCACCTGCGATGAAGCAGTCGCCGAAGCCCGCTGCGATCCGCCCATGGGCATCCATCACGGCATCCAGGGATGACCCACACAGACGATTTATAGTCGTTCCTGTGACTTCATGGGGATATCCCGCCAAAAGGAGGGCCATGCGTGCAAGGTTGCGATTGTCTTCACCGGCCTGATTGGCGCATCCGATGATAGCGTCTCCTACTTCCCTGAGGTCGAAGTTGGCATTGCTCGAGAAGTCCTTAAGGAGCGCAGCAAGGAGGTCGTCGACTCGAACCGAAGAGAGGGCCCCGCCAAAGGCGCCTATCGGCGTTCGTTTTGCATGCACGATAAATGAGGTAGTCATGAAGCATCCTTAATGTTGTGGTCAAACGAATGCTAGCAATTTTGTCTCGAAATGAGAAAGCAAAGGTCAGTGGTGCTACGTGTAAGTAAGACCTTTAAGCTATTTTCCTCTTGGCGGCTGCCCTTTGAATGGCATAAAAGAAATCTTCGATTCCTCAAGACTAAGGATATTGTTCGTGAAAAAGTTCGTTCTGGCCCTTTCTCTCCTGACCCTGTCCCTTTCAGGTGAGGCTTATGAAGCGATGGTTCAAAAAGGTCAACTTCCACCGAACCTCGAGGCCCTGTTAGCGAAAGCTTCAGGTGAAACTGGGGTGAATTTTCGCAAAGATGACTTTCAGCTGATCGAAGAGCGAACTTTAGCGACAAGCCGCTTTACGATGTATGTGCAAACCAATTCTCAGGTCCCTGTGGCCAAAACGGCAGTGCGGATATGGGCAGATAAGAACACTGGCGAGTTGATTCTCGCCGAGCTTCACCTTGATGAGTCAACCGCAACTAATAAGATGCTTCTTGCGGAGAAATTCCGCCGGGCCCGCTTCTCGGCGGGAGCACTCAAGTCGAACCTTCTCTCTAACCTTGTGTTCCTCTTGGTATCGACAGAAGTCGCAGGACATCCGACCGATAACCGGGTTCTATCCATGTCAGTTAAAGATCAATGGGAGAATGGAGACCTCGTTCGAGAGGCCACGGTGAGAGGTCGGCGTGGAATCCATGTCATCAGTGTTTCTCTTCTTAAAAACAAAGTCCTTCGCCGCAGCTACCGGGAGTTTCCCCAGTCTGAGCGTGTAGCGCTTGAAGCTTACGTTTACCCGATCTACGAAGAAGTCGAGGGGACTGGAGAGCGCTTGCCCTACGAGCTCAAAGAGCTTCGTCACATCGACGCCGAAGTCAGGGAAGCGGGGGACGCTCCTCTCGGAAGCCTCGGAGAAACAAAGTTCTCTGAAACCAACTACTCCCCGCTCCTCGCCGAAACCGTCCTCGGTGAGATGAATAACCTTTGGTCCGAGGTTTCACTCCGGAAGAAAGTCGAAGCAGCAACCTCCCAGTTACCTCTGCGTCCCAATACCTTTGATCGCGGCGTTCTCCTCCAGGGTAAGTATGCCACCATTAATTTGCATCCTGCCGTTAAAGAAAAATTCCCCGAGGTAGCGTTTCCACTCGTTCCGACGATTAACCATCTTCTGGCCTGGTCCAATGAGACTGGCATCTTCGAGGCAAAACCTATCCCTGGCCTTGCTGGTAAGGCGATAACCTCAGCAGAAGACCTTCTGACTCGGGTCCCATTCCGTCATCCCGAGCACGACGCGACCGAGTACATTAACTCAGGTTCCGATGAAGTTCAGGTTTATTACGCTGTGACTGTGCTGATGGAAACACTCGTGAAGTTTGGCTTCACCGACAAAGAACTCTCGGAAAAACCTTTCCACGCCTTCCTCTACGACCCGGATATCGGCATGAGAGACAATGCGTACTACTACGACAACACGATCAATTTCACCACCTACAGTGCTAACGCCATTAACTATGCTCGGGACAACTCAACCATTTGGCATGAACTGGGCCACGCTGTTATGGAAAGATTGATGGGGTCTCACTTGGGTTTTGCCGATTCGAAAAGTGGCTACGGAGGTTTGTCGGAAGGTATGGCGGACTTTCTGGCGCAGATTATTGTAGAGCACGAAACTCGAGGTGCTCATTTCCCTGGTAAGAAAAACTTTCGGATTCTAAACGAAACTGGCTTTTACTTGACGAACGAATACCACGATGACGGCGAAGCCTACGGCGGTGCCCTGAACGATATGTTCCTCGCTGCAATCGCTGGAGAAATCGATGGTCTTCACGCCTTCACTGACCTCACACTTGAGGCCATGCGCCTGACTCGCAATCACCCCTCCCTTTCGGCCGCAGCATGGTTTGAGCATCTCCTTTACGCTGATTCCCTGGGCAGTGAGGTCCGTCGGCCAGAGCGTTTCCGCGCTGCAATCCTCGAAGCTTTGAAGAAAAGAAACTTTTCGTTTTCACGTACGTTTACACCAGCGGCCATGACGGTATCTGTTGACGGTCAAGACTTGACCAATGAGTCTCCAGGCAGCCGCGAAAACCCTATCAACCTTTGCCAGGCGGTTCTTCCGGCCACATTCAATCTCCGGGTGGCACTTACCTCTGGGGACGCTGAGTTCATACGCTTCCCGGCCACGGTCAAAGTCGAATACCAAAAAGGTGCTCTCCAGGGCGCCATTAAGTGGGGCGGCGAGGCCAGGAATCCAGAAACCTTCGTTGTAAACTCTGCTGCTGAGATCGCCGATTTTCCCGTGCGTGCCCTTGGGTGTGATTCCGTTAACCAACCGGATGGAAGCTGCAAGGACTACGCCTACGTCCAGGTATTCAACCAGGACTCGGTCAAACCGATCGCGAAGAAGCGCTTCTACCTCAAGCTCAACCCTACCCCTTGCGAATAGGTTCGCGGGGGTAGATCTCCTTTAACCAAATCTTTACAGTCAGGCGCTCGTTTAACGAGAACCTGACAAACATATCCTTCGGAAATTTTTAGAATACGCTCGCACTTTCTAATGATGAAGGAGTTCCTCATGCAATTGCTGGTGATTCTGGCGGTGTTCGTTTCCACTATGACTTTCGCCCAGACGGAGCAGAGAATCACTCTCGCTGACGTTCAAAAACTGGTCGATGAAAAACTAGCATCTAAGTGGTACGAAAAGCTCTCCCTCCGCGGGTACGCTCAGTTCCGCTACAATCGACTGGCCGAGACCAATAGGAATTTGAACTGTCAGAGCTGCGATCGATCCATTGGCGACCAGCAGGGCTTTTTTATGCGCCGGGCCCGACTCGTTGTCTCAGGCCAGGTCCATGACCGTGTCTTCGTTTACATCCAGCCGGACTACGCCTCCGATGCCACCAATCAAAACTACTTCCAGATCCGTGATGCATACTTTGACTACGGTCTAACTCCCACCAACGAGTGGCGGATCCGCTCTGGTATCTCCAAAATTCCGTTCGGTTTTGAGAACCTTCAATCTAGCTCCAACCGCGCACCCCTTGATCGGGCCGATGCGCTCAACACCGCTGCACCCAACGAGCGGGACATCGGCGTGTTCTTGATGTACGCACCGACCGAGATGAGGAAGTTGTTTAAAGAACTTGGAACCGCCAATAATAAAGGGAGTGGTGATTACGGTCTTCTATCCATCGGTGCCTATAATGGTCAGACGCTCAATAGACGGGAGCGCAATAACGATCTTCATCGTGTCGTCCGCTTAACCTACCCTCATAAGTTTGGAAACGGTCAGATCGTTGAGGCCTCCGTCCAGGCCTACGAAGGGAAATTCTTCGTAGAAAAAGTAACTGGATCATCGACAGGAAATGTTGATAAGGATTTTTATGACGGCCGCCAGGCGATAAGTTTTGTTCTTTACCCGAAGCCTTTCGGGATACAAGCTGAGTGGAACCAAGGCCGGGGCCCAAAGTATTCTCGTGCCCAGAATAAAGTCGTTACTGACGACCTTTCCGGTGGCTATGTTACGGCAAGCTACCAGATTGAGCAGGGTTCGAATCGCTACTTGCCGTTCGTTAGGTGGCAGGAGTTTGAAGGAGGAAGAAAACTTGAGAACGCAGCACTTGGGCGGGTTCGCGAGTGGGAGATAGGCAGTGAATGGCAACCTAATCCCGCTTTTGAGCTTACTGCATCTTATGTGATCTCTGATCGGCTCTTTCAGTCACAATCAGGAAACCGTAGTAATGAGCAGGGTAACCTGGTTCGTCTCCAGGCCCAGTTCAATTACTAGATGAGGTTAGATGCGACGTAGCGTTTGTCCTGGGTCTTCGTGAGGAGCTCTTCTAAAAGAGTCCTCACGAAAAGCTCCCTGCCAGCGCTCCATTCGAATGGCCCCTTCGGGTAATTCACTCCAAAGCGCATGGCCCGGTTAATGTCCTCTCTTCCCGCAACACCTTCCTCAAGTGCAAAGTGCGCCTCGTTGATGATCTGAACGATGGTTCTAGGGAAGATGAAGCCACAGGAGATGATTGAGACCTCTAAAGGCTTAAAACCGAGCTCTATCAACTTTTTAAGGATGTCGTCGTGGCGCTCACGGAAATGGACTTCGATCTTTTTTGCCTCATCACAAAAGAGGGCAGCGAAGGAGCCTGCTAGATTAGTGAACTCCGCGTAAAAATCCTGAGGATCGTAGCAGGAGAGGTCCATCACAACGATTTTTTCTGGATTCGCTCTAAGAATTTCCCGCTTCTCTTCCTTCGTACCGAACCCAAAGTTTAAAAGATAATTTTCAAAAGATACGTTAGTCATAGGTGTAGAATCCCCGCTTGCTCTTACGGCCAAAGCGCTTTTCGTCGACAAGCTTCTTCTGCAAGGGATGGGGAGTAAATCTTGGCTCTCTCCCATAGGCTTCCCAAACGGAGCAGGTAACGGAGTAGTTCACGTCAATCCCGATAAGATCCATGAGTTCGAAAGGGCCCATCTTGAAACCGCCGATTTCTCTCAGAACCGAATCGACTTCTCTAAGAAGAGATTCATTGGCGTCGTTGCCCACGATCCGGAGGGGTTCTCCGTAGAAGTTCCTGGCGACACGGTTCACGATGAAACCAGGGGAATCCTTGCATAGGGCCGGTTTCTTGTCCCGCTCATCGAACCAGCGGTATAGATCGTGGCAAAGAGCTTCATCAGTGTCAGGGCCCTTAATCACTTCAACCAGTTTCATGATGGTTGCTGGATTAAAGAAGTGAAGGCCTAGGAGCTTAGGCTTCCGGGAGGGAGACAGCGCCTCTGCCATCTGGGCGATAGGGAAGCTCGACGTGTTGCTGGCCAGAATGGTGTGGGGAGCAAAGAGTGCATCGAGTTTCCGAAAGAGTCCCTTCTTAATCTCGAGGTTTTCAATGATCGCTTCGACCACGAGATCTGCGCTCGGATCCGTGGCCTCAAGAGATGAAATCGAAAGTCTCTCTTTCAAGGACTCCGCTCCAGCGAGCTTACCTCGGGCCACCAGCTTGTCCCAGGAGTCATGGATGTCAGAGAGGGCCTTACGCAGTTGGGTCTCTGAAGAGTCCACCAAGGTCACTCTAAGGCCGGCCTGAGTAAACCATTGAGCGATGCCAGAACCCATGGTTCCGGCACCTATCACGACAATTTTTTCAAGCTTCATGTTTAGTGGGCGTATTCGACCGGCTGAGCGGCTTCATTGTAGTTTGGAACAATGAGTCCCCATTCTGCGCACTTATCCGTGATTTCTTTGACGAAGGCCGCGCGTACGTCAGCGTTCGAGCGGTTTTTAAGACCCAGTTTTTGGTAGATATCGTTACCCTGGCCTGTGGACTTTCCGAAGGTGTTCATGACCCGCGGCCACCAGAGGTTAAGTCTTTCCTGGATAAATGCTTTTCGCGCCGGATCCTGTGCCATTTCCTTCACAGTCTTATCACCGTGGGCAAGGTGCATGTGCTCCTCTTTGCAGATGGTACCGATCGCGTTCTTCCAAGGAAGGTAAGACGAGTTCAGAGTATCTTCCAGGACATGCCCTGCGGCCCGGTCCATCAGGAAGTTAAAGAGGCAGAAGTCTTCCCAGTGAGTGATCTGGTAGTAGAAAATGTTGACACGCTTATCTTTCTTGGCACGAGAGAAGCCGATATTGGCCAGATCTTCCGGGAGACGCCAGTCGAACTCATGGGCAAGCATATGGTCGTGAGTTTTTTGACCGAGGTCATCTAGGATTTTATAAATGACATGGGCATGGCGCATTTCATCTTTGACGATTTGTGCCACGAGAACTCGCTCGTGGGCATTCGGTGCCTTGGCGATCCAGGGCATATAACCTAGGCCTCCAGCGTACTCCGAGTCCGCTTGCATCCAGAGGAGGTTCAGAAGATTTTTTCGGTAGATTTCCGGCATCTCGGAATCAGAATCAAAGGTGCGGCCATTTTTAATCTCTTCAAACAGTTTCAGGTCTTCATTTGTATATTCGCGCATGGGTGACTCCTCGCTAGATGCCTTTAAAATTTGCTTTTCGCTTTTCCAAGAAGGCGCTGACACCTTCCTTGTAGTCCTGGGAGAAGCCCAGGAATCGTTGTACATATTTCTCCCGGTCCAAAACGTCACCGAGTTCTTTTTCGTTGGCATGCTGAAAATTACGCTTCACCATCTTGACTGAGAGTGGAGCTAACTTATTGATCTCCTGTGCTAGGACTAGGGCCTCATCCAGAGGACTTTCAGCTATCCTATTAATGAAATTATACTCCAGCATGGACTCTGAGAGAAGGGGCTTTCCGAGGAGCGCAAATTCGACGGCTTTTGTGTACCCCATTTGTCTAACCAGCATAAAACTCAGTCCCGCGTCAGGTGCCAGACCAATCTGGCAAAATCCTGTAATAAACCGCACTCCCGGTGCAGCGACCTTCAGGTCGCAGGCCAGGGCCACGGAAAGGCCTGCACCAGCACAGACGCCGTTAATCGCGGCGATGACAAGTTTCTCCGACATCCGGATCGCCTCAATGAGAGGGTTCCACTCCGTTTCGATGGTATGACCAATGTCTACTGGTCCTTTCGAAGCGTCCACGCTGCGATCATTCAGGTCCTGCCCTGAGCAGAAGGCCTTGCCCTCTGACGTCAGAACGATCGAGCGGACAGTCGTGTCCCTGTTGGCCTCTCGGATTCCTGAGATGATGTCGAGCTTCCCTTGGATATTGAGAGCGTTGTACACCTGTGGGCGGTTAATAGTAATGACAGCGGTGCCATCAGCGGCATGGTACTTAATCGTTTCAAAGGTCTTCATTGAATCCCCGGTATGAAATTGACGGGTTTAATTATTTCTTCTGGTTTCCCGCTCGCGGGCCTTGGGTAAATCGCGGCCCGGAGCTGACCTGTAACGCAAGCCTCGAGGTTTCGATCCAGGGGAATAGTGCTCGATAGAATCTTCGGAGATCCTGCTCGTCCTTGGGGGTCGATAGTTAGCTGGACTTGCATATTTCCTGAGAGCCGCTGAGTGAATGTGTCACTTTCCTCATAGCACTGCTTTATCTTCCGATCGAGGTTTGCAAGCCCTGGGTCATTTGTATCCGAACTCGCGCATCCGAGGAGAGGGGCAAGAATCAGGCTTAGACTAGTTCCCTTCATACTTGGGCTCTCGCTTTTCAAGGAATGCACGCATGCCTTCCTTTTGATCCTTGGAGGAGAAGGTGAGGTAGAAGTTACGCCGCTCATACTCCATGCCATCCTTGAGCGAGGTCTCGAAAGAAATGTTGACGGCTTCCTTGGCAAGTCTCACTGCAACTGGCGCGCGGTTAGCAATGATCTTCGCGACCTCAAAGGTTTCTTGAAGGAGAGTCTCCGCTGGGACAACTCGCGCCACCAGACCCGCGCTTTCCGCTTCATAGGCGTCCATCATCTCGCCGGTAAGGACGGCAAGCATCGCCTTTGACTTTCCTATGGCACGAGTCAGACGCTGGGTGCCCCCGGCACCTGGGATGGTACCGATCTTGATCTCTGGCTGACCAAAGCGGGCACTGTCGCCGGCAATGATAAAATCGCAGGACATCGCTAACTCACAGCCGCCACCGAGGGCGAAGCCATTGACTGCTGCGATCACCGGCTTCGTGATAAGTGCAAGCTGCTTCCAAGTCCTGAAACGGTTATCGTTGATCTGATCGATGGGGGTCGCCTCCACCATCTGACCGATGTCTGCGCCGGCCGCGAAGGCACGGTCGTTCCCGGTCAGGATGACCACGCGCACGTCCCGGTCGTCCTCAAGCATGAAGAGCGCTTCGACGACTTCGCCCATGAGGTCCGTCGAAAGTGCGTTTAAAACCTTCGGGCGGTTCAACTGAACAAGGGCAATGTGTTGGTGGTCACGGTAGTTTTTAGTGACGAGGATATTGTCGAAAGTTTTCATGCTAGTCCCTGAGGATGATCTCTTCGGCGAAATGGACAGACACGAGGTCCCCAAACGTCTTAACCGCATCCTTTCCTGACTCCATCATCTCTGGCGTCTTCATGGCCGCTTTCCAGGCATCCTTTGAGTCGAACACCATCTCTACAACTTGCTGTAAATGAGAAGCCCCTGTGGGGCCCCCGAAGACTCTATTCACACGGACCTCCCGGATTCCAGGAATCCTGAGGCAGATTGGGGTATGAATGTTCTTGAAATGCTCTTCGAGTTCGGCCCGATGGACCTCATCAAAGGCCTTGTAAACGGCTATGACTTTATACACAATTGCTCCCTGTGTCGTGATTCCAGTAAAGATGGGTCAACGATAGCTAGGAAGAGGAGCAAATGTCCATCCTGATCGGGGGTGCTCCTTAAAATATCACGATGAGACCGAGTTAGCCGAAGCGGCCTTCAATATAAGCGGCCGTCCGCTGCTCTTTCGGAGCGTTAAAGACCTGGGTTGTTTCACCCATCTCCACCAATTCTCCCATGTACATGAAGATTGTTTCGTCGGAGACACGCTTGGCCTGGTTCATGGAATGAGTCACAATGATGATCGAGTAATCTTTCCGCAAGTCCCGGATAAGTCCTTCGATCGCTTCGATGCCTGCTGGATCGAGCGCTGAACACGGTTCATCAAGAAGAAGAAGCTTAGGCTTAAGGGGAAGAAGTCGCGCAATGCATAGCCTTTGTTGCTTTTCGAGCGAAAGACTGAGTGCCTGGCGGTTAAGCTGCGACTTCAGGTCTTCCCAGAGTCCGACGCGCTTCAATGATGACTCCACCATCTGGTCGAGGTCACTCGACTTCACGCTTTTCAAATGGGTGCGGGCGCCGAAGACGACGTTTTCATAAATCGTCAGCGGGAGCGGGTTGGGCTTTTGGAAAACCATTCCAACTTGTTTGCGCAATTCCGGTAGAGCCACGGAAGGGTGGTAAATGTCCTGACCAAAGATCTGGATACTCCCCGCATGGGAGACTTCATTACCTCGTTCGTTAACCCGATTGAGGCACTTCAGGAAAGTACTCTTGCCGCAGCCGGAAGGGCCGATGAGGGCAGTGATCTTAAACGACTGAATATTGAAGGTCAGGTTGTTCAGGGCCTGGAAGTTTCCGTACCAGAAGCTGAATTCGTTGGTGTTAACGACGTAGTTTCTATTCATAACTTACCCGAATAACCCTTCAATGTAATCCTTGGTCCGTGAGTCCCGGGTCTCTCCACCGAAGAGGCGCTCGTTGCGGTCAAGGTCAAGGACCTGTCCGTGGAGCATCATCGCCGTGCGGTCGCCGAGGCGTTTGGCCTGATTGATAACATTCGTGACCATCACAATAGTCATATTCTTTTTAAGTTCGTGGAGGACAGCTTCGATCTTCATGGTCGTGACCGGGTCAATAGCGATAGAAAACTCGTCAAGACAGAGGACTTCCGGGTGATGGGATAGGGCGCGGGCGATGGTCAGGCGCTGCTGCTGACCGCCGGAGAGCTTCGTTGCAAGCGTGTTAAGTCTGTCCTTCACCTCGTCCCAAAGGGCCGCCTTCCTGAGGCAGTCTTCCATGATGCTATCGAGCTCAGCTTCGTTCCCGCAGCCTGCCATCCGAGGAGCAAAGGTCACGTTTTCTTTGATCGTCATTGGCAGCCCAACCGGAAGGGGTGAGACCATTCCAATGCGCCGACGAAGAAAAGTCGAGTCTTCGTCTTTATAAATGCTTTCGCCGTCGAGGAGGATGTCGCCTTTGAGCCGGACCTCATTGTTGAAGTCCGTCATCCGGTTAAGCGCTTTTAGGAGGGAGCTCTTACCGGAGTTTGCCGGGCCAATAATGGCGAGAACTTCGTTTTGGTAAACATCGAGACTGAGATTTTCGATGATTGTCTTGTTTCCATAGCCAAGGGTTAAGCCCTTGATTTCGATTTTCTTTTTCATGCTTACCATTTCCTCTTCGTCCGAAAATAACTCCGGAGTACGACGGAGATTGAGTTCACCGAAAGAATGAGAAGGATTAATACCAGCGCCGTTGCGTAGGGGTAAGCTTCAGGCATGCCGACAACTTGGGTCGATATGGTGAAGAGGTGCATTGATAGGGACATGCACTGATCAAATACGCTCTGAGGAAGAAAAGGGAGATAGAAGGCCACTCCGGTGAAGAGAATCGCCGCCGTCTCACCTGCTGAGCGTCCTACGGAGAAAACGAGACCGGTGAGAATGCCTGGAAGAGAATTCGGAAGGACGATATAGCGGATGGTCTGAAGCTTACTGGCCCCAACATTCCAGCTCGCCTCACGGTAAGAGTGGGGAACTGCCTTGAGGGATTCAAGGGTTGAAGTGATGATCACCGGCAAGTTCATCACGGCCAGAGTAAAGGAGGCGGCGAGTATGCTGGTGCCCATGTTCAGAAAGAGAACAAAGGCGCCGAGTCCGAAGAGGGCGTGAACGATACTTGGTACGCCGGCGAGGTTCAGGATCGCGAGACGGATGAGGCGTGTGAGTGCACTGTCGGAGGCATACTCTGAAAGATAGATAGCGGCGACAACGCCCAGGGGACACGACACAAGGACACTAATGATGACTAACCAGAAGGTTCCGATGATGGTGGGGAAAATTCCGCCGGCCGTCATCCCCTGAACTGGATCCTGAAGCAGAAAGTCCAGGGAAAGGGCCGGTAAGCCCTTAATGAAAAGCCAAAACATAATCACCAGGGCGGGCAAGAAGAGAAAGAAAGTAATGGTGCTTAGGAGGTTGCGAAAGCGTCGCTCTTTAATTTCTTTTTTAAGGAGATGGATGCTCGGGTGGAACATAGTTACTTCCTTCTGCCTCTGATGAGGTAGTCCGCTGTAATGTTCACGGCAAATGAAAGAGTGAAGAGGACAAGGCCAATGGCGAAGAGGGCCTGGTAGTGTTCGCCACCCTTTGGCGATTCGCCGAGCTCGGCCGCGATCGTCGCGGTCAACGTCCGCGCCGGATCAAAGAGACTTTTCGGGATCTGGATTGAGTGGCCGGTGGCCATAAGAACTGCCATCGTTTCGCCGAGGGCACGGCCTACTCCGAGGAGGGCCGCTGCCATGAGACCATTTTTCGCAGCCGGGAGAAGGACGCGGGTGGCGACTTCCCATTTCGTGGCACCCATCGCCTCTGCGGCTTCACGGTAAGTCTCGGGCACCGCCCGAAGCGCGTCTTCGCCGACAGATACAATAAGCGGCAGCGACATCAAAGCTAAAATAATCGAAGCGTTAAGCACGTTGAGTCCGATCGGAACTTTAAAGACGTTGATAATCAGCGGGTTGATCATCATGATGGCAACAAAGCCCCAAACCACAGATGGTATGGCGGCCAGGAACTCGATGAGGATCTTATAGATCTCGCGCATCCGGGGGCTGCAGAATTCGGAGATGTAGAAGGCGCAGGCAAGACCCAAAGGAACAGCGATTAGCATGGAGAGCACACTCACGCAGACAGTTCCTACTATGAGTGTCACGATGCCGTAACTGATCTTGCTAACGGAAGCTGGGTTCCAGGAAGTGGAACCGAAGAACTCCATGAATTCGAATCTTCCGATAAGGAAAGGATACGACTCTCTCAGAATGAAGAAGAGGATCGCGGCGATCAAGACGATGGAGCTGTAGCCCCCCGCCTTGATAATGAACTCAATCACCCTTTCGGACGTTGGTTTACTTCTTTTCTTTTGCCGCCACTCCATCGCCACCGGAGCTGCTTCCATTGACTTGATCTGCATAGAATTACTTCTTTGGTACGGGTACGTAACCAGATTTGATGATGATCTCTTGGGCAGCGGCCGTGTTAGTCCAGTCCATGTAAGCTTTAACTTCAACGGACGGCGTACCAGAGGTGTACATGTAAAGCTCACGAGCGATCGGGTAGGTCTTGTCGGTTGCTGTTTCGAGCGAAGGGGTCACACAAGCTGCCTCTTTTGTCTTAGACACACACAAGGACTTAATCCCTTTCGTGAGGTAGCCCATTCCCGAGTAACCGATCGCGCAGGGTGTTTTTTCAACCAGATCAGCAGCTTCGCGAGAACCGTTCAGGTCCATTGAGCCCATTTTGAAATCCCTACCTTCGCCGAGGATTGCCTCCCTGAAGTACTGATAAGTTCCAGAATTAGACTGGCGTGAGATGCGGATAATTTTATTATCCTGGCAGCCTGGAACGACTGTTCCCGGGCGGACGTCAGACCAGGTTTCGCACTTGCCCCCATCACCGTAGATGCAGGCAATCTCTTCGATGGTAAGACCTGTGAGTGGGTTGGCAGGGTGAACGAAGACTGCGAGGGCGTCGAGACCGATCACAAATTCCTGAACTTCTTTGCCAGAATTTTTAAGCGCTTGGGCTTTCTCTTCATCTTTAATCTTTCTCGATGAGTTCGCGATGTCGACAGTCCCATTGATGAGTGCTGCGATTCCCGTACCGGAACCTCCGCCAGAAACAGCGATGGCAACTACTGGTTGAATTTTCTTGTACTCTTCCGCCCAGGCCTGGGCGAGGTTTACGACCGTATCGGAGCCCTTGTTTTGTATGATTTTGTGTTCACGCTTTGAGCAGCTCACGATAATAGCAAGAGAGAGAAGAAAAACTTTCATCGAGTTTCCTTTATAATTGAATGCAGTCCAAAAGTGGGATGATATTAATGACTGACCTTGAGAAATGCTACTTTTTGAGCATTCTTAACCGAGTCTTAACGATGACGTGATGCTTCGGGTTGTAAGAATGGAATTTTTTTATGGTTAGTGACGATCTTCTTGTGCTTTGCCTCTCGGCCTTTGCTGCGGGTTTCATCGATTCTATTGTCGGCGGCGGCGGCATGATTCAGCTACCTGCGCTCCTTCTCACTTTGCCGTCCCATCCCGTTGTAAGCCTCCTTGCGACCAATAAACTCGTTTCCGTAACTGGGACGGCCGTTTCGGCCTACCGTTATGGCCGGCATATGCCGTATATTCGCCGCATAATCCTGCCGGCCATCCTCTGCGCCTTTATCTCCTCGTTTTTAGGCGCATGGGTTGTTTCTCTGGTCAAGAGCGAGCTCCTAAGACCATTATTTTTGGTGTTACTTTTCTTGGTTTTTTTGACGACTATCCGAGGCCAGCACTTCGGGACCGTGGATCATCTGTCTCAAACGGAAGTTCCCCTTTGGAAACCTATGGCAATAGGATCAATTCTAGGATTCTACGACGGCTTTTTTGGTCCGGGTACAGGAAGCTTTCTTATCCTCGCCTTTGTTGGGCTTCTCAGCATGACCTTCGTCCAGGGATCCGCGTACGCCAAAGTGGTTAACCTTACCACCAATCTTGCCGCCCTCTTGCTTTTTGCCTTCCGTACCGAGTTTCAATTTCAATACGCGATACCGATGATCTTGTTTAATGTGGGAGGTGCCCTACTGGGTGTTCGGTTAGCTCTCCTGAAGGGAAACGATTTTGTACGAGGCTTACTGCGGGCCGTGGTTTTTGCCACCATCCTGAAGTTAGGTTTTGATGTCGTACGAGACTACCTGTTCTAAAGGTAACCTCGCGCCATCTGATCTCGTTCGATAGCGTCAAAGAGCGCCTGGAAGTTACCGTTCCCGAAGCCCCAATGATTTTTGCGCTGGATGTACTCGAAGAATAAAGGGCCTACATAAGTGTCAGAAAAGATCTGCAGCAGGTATCCCTCAGAGTCACCATCGACCAGAAGGTTGAGCTTCTCAAGAACCGCGAGGTTCTCGGTCACTTTGAAGGGCCTTTTCGGAATATCCTGGTAATAGGTCTCTGGAACTTTCAAAAACTGCACACTTCGCTCCCGAAGCTCTGCGATGGTAGAAATAATGTCGGGGGTCATGAGAGCGATGTGCTGAACACCAGGACCCTTATGGACATCCAGAAACTCCTGAATCTGGGACTTTCCTCCCTCTTTCTCCGGTTCGTTAATGGGTATAATAATCGAATTGTCGGCGAGTTGGACGACCTTAGAGTTCAGGCCGGTCTTGGTGCCCTTGATGTCGAAGTAGCGGGTTTCCACGAAGCCATAAGTGCGTTTATAAAACTCTACCCAATGCTCCATCTGTCCCTTTGGAACGTTGTTCGTCAGGTGGTCGATGCGCGAGACTCGGGTGCGCAGAGGTTGGGCGGCGCTGTCATTTGAAAGAGTCTGCATCCAGGGCCTGAACTCATGAGCGGGCCGTTCTACGAATTCATTAACCACGTCACCGAAGCCCTGGATCATGGCCGTTTTGGTAACACCGTTCTCAGTCTCCTGGATCCGCAAATCTTCAACCAGCTTTGCGCCGTTTTTTAGGGTGACCTCAAGTGCCCGCTCCACACTTTCAACGGCGAAGGACATTTTTGAAACGCCTTCACCATGTCCCTTGAAATACCTCCGGGCGCGATCGTTCTCGTTTCTTGAGGCCTTGATCAGGAAGCGAACCTGACCTTGGGTAAAGAGTCGAGCGTCCTCGCTGGAAGCAGTTTCTACAAACCCCAGCGTGTGGAAAAGCTTAACCGTCGGCGACTCGAAGGAGTCCACAGTAAACTCTAGGTGATCAATGCTCTTAAGACCGGCCGGGTTTTGCGACATAACATCTCCTCAAAAAAACTTCGAAAAATCTTTTCCTGAATAAGGCCGAAAGTCAAAACCTAGCGGCGGGATTTTTTCTTGCCGACACCGGGGTGGAGGGAGAAGCAGTCCTCTTGAACAATGGGCTGGTAATAATCGGCACCTTCTTTCAGGATCTCGGCCGTGGTGCTCTCTACAGCGCAAATCTCGACCCTAACCCCTTCTGACTTCAGGTGGTTCACGAGTTCCACGTAGTCGGAGTCACCAGAGAGGATGATGATGGCGTCAACCTTACTCGAAAGCTGCGTAGCAGTGATACTGAGAGGAATATCGGCCGACTTGTGGCAGGGCCTGACTGAACCGTGATACTTGGTGTGAAGGCGCTCGGCGAGCTTAGAAGAAATGTTCTTGCCCTCGCGGAAGTAGATCAAGCGGTTAAGACCCCGGCCCCTGAGGAGCTTGGGAATCAGCACGTCGAAGTTAATCATAGTGCTCTGCTTATACTCACTTTCCAGAGAACGCTCGATGTTATTCCCATCTACGAGAATGGCGACGGATTGAGCGATGATAATATGTTCTTCCATTAGATAAGTCCTTGAATTCACTTTTTGTTAATTGCTGAAATGGTTGAGGGGAGGTATAACGAACTGTCATTTTCACCTCGATGGAACTAAACAATGAGCTATAAGATTCTCAATGGCAACGAATTACTCATCCAAGGCGCGCTTGAGGCAGGGTTCAATCTCTACACTGGTTACCCTGGCTCACCTTTAGCAGACTTCTTTAATATTCTCCACGAAGAGCGTGATGAGCTTCAACGAAAAGGCGCACGCGTCGTGATTGCTAACTCGGAGGCCAACGCTGCAGCCATGGCGGGTGGGGCGAAAATGGCAGGACAGAACGTTCTCGTTGCCATGAAGTCCATGGGTCTCCATGTTGCATCTGACGCCTTGAGCGTTGGAAACTTTGCCAATCCCGGTGCTGAGACCAAGGCCGGAGTCGTCGTCGTCGTAGGGGACGATCCCTGGTCCATTTCTACGTCTACTCCTGCCGACTCGCGCTATCTCTTTAAGCACCTCCATATGCCGTTCCTGGAGCCGTCTTCGCCTCAAGAGCTGAAGGATTGGATGGCAGCGGCGTTAGAGCTCTCTCAGGAGAGCTCTGTTTACGTTGGTCTGCTACTCACAACGTTCATGGCCGAAGGCGGGGGACGCGTCTTAACGGGACCAGAGAAGAAACTCTCACCGGATCTCGTCACACTCGATCCCTCAAAATTTAACCTCTCCGCCAACGTCATGGTTCCGCCGAACTCTCTTCTTGCAGATCGGGATATGATCCGGAATCGCTTTCCACGGGTTTCAGAGGCACTCGCTCGGCTCTCCCTCGATCAGGTCAGCGGAAATCTTGGTTCCGAAGTGGCCATCATTTCTGCTGGAGGAGTTTTCGAGACGCTGAAGCAGGTGCTCGAAGAATCAAATCTGCTGGAGAAGTTCGCTGTTTACAAATCCGCCACAAGCTACCCCTTCAACGAGACCCAGCTCCTTCCGTTCCTTAAAAACCGGAAGTCGCTCATCGTGGTGGAAGAGAAGCGCGGCTTTCTCGAGGGAGAGGTGCGTGCGCTCCTTGGGAAGCATGGTCTGGGTATGACAGTCTACGGTAAAGAGTTTGGCGACCTCGAAGGCTTCCCTGCCTTCGGAGGCCTTACCTATGAGCTCATCTATCAAAAGTTGAACCTGCTCCTTGATGTTTTGAACTTCCGTCCTGAGGATGCGAACTGCGCTCTCCCCGTAAAACTTAACCTCCCGTTGCCTAAGCGCCTGCCAACCTTTTGTCCGGGCTGTCCGCATCGGGAAACTCTCTCTATTATGAAGGATGTTCGCGCATCCCTCGCCGATAAGAATGTCGACCTGATCTCCCACGGGGATGTGGGGTGTTACTCGCTCTCTTTCCTCGAGCCATTCAAGGAGATGCACGACCTGTCGGCCATGGGCCAGGGTGGGGCCCTTGGTGCAGGAGCTGACCTCTTCACGACAAATCCCTCAGTGGTACTAATGGGGGACTCAACGTTTTTCCATTCCGGCATGACGGCGATCTCGAACTCTGTTCAGATGGGTCACAATATCACTTACATCCTGCTCGATAATGACAATACTGCGATGACGGGGCATCAGGTTACTCCGCGCACCGGAATCTCCGTCGAGGGTGAGGTGAGACCTCGGCAAAGCATCATCGATGTTGCTCGCTCGCTTCGAGTCGACGTCGCCATCGAGGTGAATCCTTCTGATCGCTATTTCTACAAAAACCTTCTGCTGGAATACGTCCAGAAATCTGGTGTTAAAGTCATCGTCTCAAACAAGGAATGCGGTCTGACCTTTCACGGCCGTAGAAAGCGCGAAGAGAGGAAGCTCTTCGCCGGCGGTGGAACTGAGCCCGTGCGTGAGTTCTATCAAATTAACACCCTCGCCTGTGAGGATTGCCGAGCGTGTGTCGAGATGACCGGATGCCCTGGGCTCACACAGACGAATGACGCCTATGGCACGAAAGTCGCTATCGACCCTCAGATCTGCGTTTCAGATTCCTACTGTACTAAAATCAAGGCCTGTCCGAGCTTTGAGCTGGTGAAAGTTTTCGACTATCACCCAACCAAGTACAAGGACTCTGTTGCGGGGGCGAGTAGTTGGCAACACTTGCCCGTTCCCACTTCGGTAAAATCTCTTGAGACCGTCGCGGCGGGGGCCGACTTTCGGGCCATCGTCATTGGCGTCGGCGGCTCTGGGGTCACCACCATCTCTCGCATCATTGCCGAGGCTTCCTCGGAAATGTCTGGACGAGATGACCTTAAGTTTAAATTTATGGATCAAAAAGGTCTCGCCCAGCGAAACGGTTCGGTCATCAGTCACCTCGCGATCTATGGGTCTAAGAAGGTTCATGGTCCGGTCGTGCCCATCGGGACCGCAGACCTTGTGGTGTCTCCCGACCTTCTCGAGGGCTGTCGGGCGGTTGAATACCTTGGGCCTCAGGGTCTCCTGATCGTCGATGAGGAGTTTCAAGTTCCTCTCTCCATCCTTCTTGACCGCGGGATTGACGCTCAAGTCACCACACCCGAAGCACTTAAGCGCGAACTCCGCGAGAAGCTTGGTGATCGTGTCATCCTAGCGCCTCTGAAGCAGATGAGCTTTGAGCGCTTTCAGCGGCCAGTCTATGCCTCGGCGATGATCCTTGGTATTGCGTTCCAGGCGGGACGACTGCCGTTCGCGGAACCTGACCTGGCACGAGCGTTTAAGAGTGCGGTACCGAAGTCTGAGTTTGAATCCAACTGGGAAGCCTTTCAAATGGGCCGGGACTGGTTCTTGAATCGACAGAAAGCGGCGCGCGCGGAACTAGACCAGAGGGATCTTTTGAGCGAGAGCGTTCGGCTCGCAGCTTATCCTTGGCAGTCACAAGAGAAGTTTGTGAATGGCCTCGCTGCCCATTCCCGAATTTTGAAGGAGCTTTTCCCAGAGCTTCCTGAGGAACACTTGCGACAGTACGTTCATGACCTTCTGGTCTTCGACCAAGGGAGGAATATTGCCGCCTTCACCGAAGAGGCCCGCGAACTTAAAAAGAGCTACACCGGCCATGACCTGGCGGTCGCCCTGCGGACACTCGCCAGGACCTACTGGATTAAAGATGAAGTCTTCGTCTCCCACCTTATGATCTCTCCCTTAAAAGTGGCCACTGATCATGCGCGCTACGGAAAACTTGGATCGACCTATAAGGTCGTTCATATTAACCGCCCGGCCTTCGTTCTCTTTGGTAGAAAAATCGAGTTCGACTTTTCTCCCAAGCGTTGGATGCTACTCACTATGCGCCATCTACGAATCCTTCGTGTCCTCATGCCCCAGTGGCACAGCACTGAGCGTGAGATTTCCCTAAGAATCCGCAAGGAACTCCTTGGGACTCGGGTTTCGAGTCGAAGACTGCTTGAACTCGATAGCGTGAAGGGATACCGCGAGGTCCGCTATAAATCGGCCGCTCAATACCTGGACAAGACTCATGTCTAAAATCATCGACGCCGTCTCTGTCGTACTCACTTGCGGAGATGAGATCTTCGCCATTGAGCGGCAGTACTTCTTGAGCGCATTTCCTGGTTACTGGGCCTTCCCCGGAGGAAAAGTCGAGGCCAGCGACGCCCTCGAGTGTCCCGAGCACCCGCACCTGGCGTCTTTTGACCGACGCCTTTTCGGTGCCGTTGTCAGAGAGATTCGCGAGGAACTAGGTTTCGATCTCAGACTCGAACTCGCACAGGGGCGCGTCTCTGCCGTCTGCGAGTTAGGCCTCGCGGTCACACCGGACTTCAATCCCTACCGATTTTCAACTTACTTTTATAAGATCGAACTGATGCAGAAACCAGCGTTTGTCGTAGATCGAAATGAAGCACGGACCGCCGAGTGGGTGAGGGCCGATGAACTCTTTCGTCGCTATAACGAGGGCCGTCTTCTGGCGGTGCCGCCAATCGTGAAGGTTATCCTGGCCCTGGGTCAAGACTTGGGAGTCCGCTCCATCCCGGATATAAACTTTGCCTACGATGCTGATCGCTTTGTGCCTTGGATTGAGTCCCTCAAAGGGATTCGACAGCTGATGCCTCTCTCCCATACCCTCCCGCCAGCGACTCGCACCAATGCCTTTGTCATTGGCGATGTGGTTAAACTCGTGGTTGACCCTTCACCACGGGACGACGTTGAGTACGAAAAGTTCGTGCGCACACTCGCACTCTTTGGCAGTGACAAGATCTTCCTTACCCACCACCACCCGGATCACTACGAACGCTCTGATCGCCTCGCACGTGAGCTTAATTTACCAGTTCTCCTGAGTGCATACACTCGTAACCGCATCCTGGCCTCAAAACCCGATTTCTTTGATGGAATCTCCGTTGAAATCGTGGTCGAAGGGGACCAAGTGACGAGCTGGCTAGGCCGTAAAGTCATGGTAATGGAGATCCCGGGTCACGACGAGGGCCAGCTGGCACTCTATCCTGATGATCTAAGCTGGTTCCTAGCGGGCGACCTCTTCCAGGGAATCGGGACTGTTGTCATTGGCGGAGATGAGGGAGATATGAAGAAATACTTCGCCACACTTGAGCGAGTTATCTCACTCGCCCCGAGAATCGTATTCCCTTCTCATGGGATCGGCTTGGGTGGAACAAATATTATCGAAAAAACTCTTGCCCACCGGCGGCTTCGGGAAACTCAGGTCCAAGAGCTACATAAGAAAGGGCTCTCTCCGGAAGAGATGCTGCCGACGATTTATGCGGAGGTTAAGCGCGAGTTATGGCCTTACGCTCTCGAAACTATCAAGAAGCATCTGAAAAAGCTTGAATCCGATGGAGTTCTCAGCAAATGAAGCGGGCCCCGAAGGGGCCCGCGATTAGTTAAGAAGATTTTGCTGAACGTAGAGCCTGTAGATCTTGTCTTTTGTTCGACGGATAGAGAAATTTCCAGTTTCCTTTTGTTCAATAAGAAACTGGTAATACTCGGGTCGTGTGTCCGCGATCTCGAGCACAGATTTGCCTTCGAACTCGCCGAAGTCTATCACGACCTTATCTTCCTCAATGATGCCCGTTAACGGACTCTGTTCCTGCGCCATTTATTCCCTCCTTAGAATTCACTGGTTCAGTCTCTACCTTGAAACTGTTTCGTATCCTTTGATTATGGAAAGATTGTGATGACTTTGGAAAGAGCTAGTTTTTGTAAAATTGCTTCAAAAATACGACCAATGCACGGAACTCCTGAGGGTAGTCATCGGCCATGAGCTTCTTCACCAAATCGAGTGACTGAAAAAGTGAAACACCTGGCCGATAGGGGCGCTCACTCGTCATGGCCACAAGGATATCGAAGACTGATACCAGCGTGCTTTCAACTCCGAAGACGATCTCTTGATCGCGCCGACGCTTAGACTTTGCTACGAGGTCTTTGAGCTTATCGTTCATGAAGTGGTGGTGCCGGATGATAGTCAGGTAATTCTTTGACAGCGGAATGCGTCCCTCAAGGAGATCAAAGGAAAAATCCGCATGACTACCGAAGAGCTGCTGATCCCGCGTCGTCATTGTCTTAAGATCGTACTTCTCATCGGGAATCATCGACATGCCTATGTCTTTAAAATAGCTCGTCAAAAAGAGATTCTCCATCTCCTTTTCGTGGAAGAGGTGGATCGACTGCATGAAGGCAAGGAGGATCATTGATGAGAGCATTGGCTGCGAAAGGGTGAAGTGGAAGTTCTCTCTCATTAAGGTCTGGTAGAATTGCGGCTGATGGCGCTTGTTCTCCAGCAGGAACTTTCCCAGGTTCTGGGTGCTTTGGAACTGGACCATGAGAAGCTCGTCGTCGTAGGGGTTTTGGTAGAGACCGCCCATATTCAGGGAGATAAGCTTTAAGTCCTTCACTCCGTTTTGGATCGGATCTCCGACGGAAAGAGAGCGCGTGATCTTGATCAGCGCCGTCTGGAGGTTGTTCTTGATTTCACCGACGTCTTCGGAGTAGGCGTAAACCTCTCGGTAGTTGTTCTTGATCAGGATTGAGATCTGATCCTTCGTAGGGACTGAGCCCTCGTTAATGACCGGAGAGAAGGCCCCACTCTTGTAGATGTAGACTGGGTTCCGGAGTTTCTTCGCCAGGTAAAGCTCCCCAACGAGAATGGGACGCAGCTTGAGGCAAAGCCGATGCTGATCGATGTATGACATTGAGCTTTGAGCGAGTGACATCCCGGTACCTCTGAGGTCTATTATAGACTCGATCGGCACTAGGCGGAGAAAAACTTAAAGCGCCTCGAGGTGCTGGCGGAGGTAGTTCGGGAAAGAGTGTCCGTTGGCTTCAAGCATCTTTGGGAACATCGAGATCGAAGTGGATCCTGGGAAAGTGTTGATCTCGTTTAGGTAAACTTTGCCATCTTCGAGGAAAAAGTCGATCCGAGAAAGGTGCCGGATTTTGAGACCTCGATAAAGTCTAGTAGCATAGTCGGTTATCGTGCGCACTTGCTCATGGGTTACGTCGGGGGCCCTGACAAAAGTCTTCGATTCACTCGCTGCAGAGTACTTCTCTTCATAGGTGTAGAAGGTGGAGGAAGGAGTCACGATCTCCCCGGGGTAAGATATCTGAACTTTGCCGTCGTACTCATAGGCCGAGACCTCAAGTTCCCGGGGCCGCATGCGCTTTTCTATTAGAACGAAGGGAGAGAGACCGAAGGCATCGGCGACGGCCTTCCGGACGTCCCCACCGCTGGGGATCATATAGCAACCGACAGACGAACCTTGGTTCGACGCCTTGACCACGACCTCGCCATGGAGACGATGGAACTCGAGCACACGCTCAAGATTCTCAGGGCTTTGGTCAGCAATGAAGACGTAGGGAGTGTTGGCCACGCCAAGTGCAGTGGCCCAAAGCTTCGTGGTGATCTTATTAAAGCAGATCTTCGAGGTCTCAGAATTGCAACCGAAGTAGGGGAGGCCTATCATTTCGAAATAGGACTGAAGGTCACCGGTTTCGCCAGGGTGGCCATGAATACAAGGGATAGCGACGTCGATCCGAGTGCCTGGAGCACCGTCCTGATCAAAAGCACGTAAGAAGCGTTTCCCGTCGAGGAGGTATTTTTTCCCAGAGCGGTCAACCCACTGGCCTTGCTTATCAATCTCGATCCAAATCACGTTGATACTGGGGATCTCTTTGAGACACTCCTCGTAATATTTCACGGATCGCAAAGAGATCTCGTGCTCAGAGCTTCCGCCTCCGCACAGGAGAAGAATATTTTTCAATGGCATACTTAACCCCTCAGTGGCGCTGGAACCTTCTCAAGATCAAGCGCATCGAAATGACTCACCAGAGCTGATTGTGCCATAGTTTCGGATTTTTGCTCCCCATATTTGCGGACGGCGATGGTCTTTTCTTCGATCTCTTTGTCCCCGAGAACCAGCATGAAAGGAATTTTCCCTGTCTGTGCCTGGCGGGTTTTAAGTCCCATGGACTCATTCCGGTCGTCGACACGGACCCGGAAGCCTTTCGCGCGTAACTCGCGCTCGAACAACTTGGCAGCTTCGAGGTGTAGTTCGTTTTTCACCGGAATGATCACCGCCTGCTCTGGTGAAAGCCAGAACGGGAACGCTCCACCGACATGTTCCAAATAGACTCCGATGAAGCGCTCGAGTGAGCCGAGGAGGGCACGGTGAATTACAACTGGCCGCTCAAGCTCCCCTTTATCGTTAGTAAACTTCAGGTCGAAGCGTTCAGGAAGTTGGAAGTCGAGCTGGATGGTTCCAAGCTGATGGTAGCGACCGATGGCATCTGCCACCTGGATATCAATTTTTGGCCCATAGAAAGCTCCGTCACCCTCGTTGACAAAATACTCCCTGCCGGAGGCATCTAGTGCGGCCTTAAGTGCTGCCTCAGCTTGGTCCCAGGCCTCGTCGGAACCGACACGCATTTCTGGCCGGGTTGAGAAGCCGATCTTAATCTTCTTGAACTGGAAGTGCTCGTAGCCGATGAAGAACATGTCCATGAGGGTTTTGATTTCTCCCTGGATTCCGGCGGTGGAGATAAAGATGTGCGCGTCGTCCTGGCAAAAGGTTCTCACTCGGGTGAGACCCGCGACAACACCGGACTTTTCATAGCGGTGGAGCCTCCCGAAGTCCGCGAACCGAAGTGGAAGATCTCGGTAAGAATAGCGGTGATGGGAGAACATTAACATATGGCACGGGCAGTTCATCGGCTTCAGGGCAAACTCGCGCTCGTCGATGTTCGTGAAGTACATATTCTCTTTGTATTTTTCGTAGTGTCCGGAAGTATGCCAAAGGTCAACATCTAGGACCTGTGGCGTGATGACTTCCTGGTAGTCATAATTTTTGTAGATCCGTCTCATGAAATCAACTAGTCCATTGTAAATCATCGCCCCTTTGGGCATAAAAAACGGGGACGCAGGTGCCACGGGATCGAAGATGAATAACTCTAACTCCTTCCCAAGCTTCCTATGGTCACGCTTCTTCGCCTCTTCAAGCATTGTGAGGTGCTCTCGGAGCTCCTCTTTGCTCGAAAAGCATGCGGCATAAATCCGCTGGAGCATAGGCCGTTGCTGATCCCCGCGCCAGTAAGCACCTGCAGTGTGGAGGAGCTTAAACCACGGCGTCAGCTCTCGGGTAGACTCCACATGGGGGCCGGTACAGAGGTCAAAAAAACTATCTCCCTGAGTGTAATAAGAAATGATCTCACCATCAGGAATGTCCCTTATCAGTTCACATTTCAACTTTTGTCCGCGCTCGGCGAACAGCTTCATTGCTTCGTCGCGGTTCACCTCGTGACGAACAACCGGGGACCCGCGCTTGATAATCTCTTTCATCTTTTCTTCGATGGTCTTTAGGTCATCTTCGGAAAGTTTTTTTTCCATTTCGATATCGTAGTAAAATCCGTGCTCGATGGTCGGACCGATGCCGAGCTGGACCTTATCGTTAGGGTAAAACTCCATGATCGCCTGGGCCATAAGGTGGGCTGTGGAGTGCCTTAAAGTGTCTAAATCATACTTGGCCATGGAATTGTCCTTTCTCTCGGCAAGGTTTTACGGAACGGTTAAGCTCCTCAACATTACCAACCTAACTTCGTTCAATCAACGAGTTAGAGCTCACTTAGAATTGAAATCATAGTGCTGTAAGAAAACTAGATTATTCCGGCCAATAATCCAGGGTGCAGGTGAAGGGAATTGGACTCGAGTGAGTAAAGTCTTACATATCGCAAGTGATTAAAATCCCTTAGTAAAGAGGGTTTCTCGGGGTCATCTTGAGACACTTCTTGCTTTTTTGTCAGGGATGGGGTTTAACCTCAGATCTGTTGAATTGTAAGATCAGGCTATTCTTACATCACCCTTTAGGAGCTCCTCATGGAAACCATCCAATCTCCGTCTATCGAAACCATGATGACCAGAGCAGTGGTTGACTTAGACAAGGATGACAAGTTTCTCTCCCATCTTCCGATTGACTCCTCCCGTATCGAAGGCCAGGGCCACTACCGCCTCGCGAAAATTTATTATGACAAAGCTGATTTTGAGAAAGCCGAGGATCATTTCCTTGAGGCACTCAAGCGCACCGAACTTCCGCAGGACGCATTTGCGATGTTCAAGATCTACGGATTCTTAATCCGGATCTACTCCGAAAGCCTGAATGAGCGCGAGGCAAACAAATATATCCAGCTCTCGTCTGAGCTCGTTGATCAGATCGTCGGATTTGTTCCCTCTCTCACCGCTGAGTACTTTTACAATGCAGCGGTTGTTAATACTTATCGCGGCGAATTCTCTGAGGCGCAAAAGAATTTTAATCAGGCCTACCGGAAAGCACAGACCGAGAACGAACCCGAGCTCATGGCAAAGTCGCTCTATGCCATGGCGACGAACGCTTACCAGATGAAGAACTTTCATGAGACCATAGTCTATCTGAACCAGCTCAATGAACTTCTGAACATCCTCAAAAAGGGCTACCTCAAGGGGTCGATGCATCTTCTCTGGGGGAATGCCCTGAGAGAGCTTGGCGAGTATGCGAACTCTCTCGGCCAGTATGACCTTGCGATGAAGCTTCTCCACTCAAAGCGCTGCTGGAACATGCATAACTACGTTCTCTTGAACAAAGGGATCTCGCTCAAGAAGATGGGTGAGTTCTCAAAAGCACTTTTGCTTTTTGGTCTCGCACAGAACTCCCTGGACGATGACTACTACAAGCGCCTTCAGCAGCTAATCCTGATGGAAGTTGAGGACGTTAATGACTCCTCGGTTGACCTCTATCTCGATCGACATAACCGAGTGATTCACGAAAAAGCCCTCGGAGTCATCGACTTCAAGCACCGGTTCGTTCTCCTTGAGATCCTTTTCTTGTTGGCGCAGACGCCGGGAACTTACTATAATAAGGAAGACCTTGCGAAAATGATCTGGAAGGATGAGTACAATCCACTGATCCACGATAAGCTGATTTATACCTCGATCAGCCGGCTCAGGAAACTGATTGAGCCGAAGGGAATCAAGCGGCAGTACATCCTTCGTGGCAAAGATGGTTATACTTTTAATCCCCGTGTAAACGCCCGTTTCCATAAAGAGAACGAAGTTGTTAAGCAGAAGAATATTGCGAATATTGAGATTAGTTCTCCCGTTTAATCTTCTTGTTGGAGGAGCCCTGGCGGCGAATGTCGTATCCTCAGACCGGTTTCTCTTAAAAATTCTTGATCGAAGCGTGTCACTTCAGGACATCACTTACCAGCAGAGAAATCTTGAAGCTTTGCGGTGCATTTACAATGACTCCGTTGTCGTCCAGTTTCTGGGGCCCTCTTTCGTCAAAGGTGTGGGCGACTTCATCCTTGGCTTTCCTTTGGGTGATGATGAGGCGCGAAAGTACCTGCATAGTCAAGAGCCACTCCTTAAGCAGATTCGTTATTTTTTCAAACTCTTGCGTTACTCAGAAGATCAGCGTACCGACGTTTCTTTCAAGCTCAAGAAACTCATCCGTGCTAGTGCCAAAGAGAACAAGTGCAACAAAGATGTTCTTTACAATAGATCTCTTAAGACCAACTTCATCTCACTGCTTGAAACCGAGCTCTACCTGCGAACTCGTTATGGAAATCAACTTAAGGTCAACCAGCCGTTCGATGTCGTCAGACCCTCGATCGAGCTCTTCATCGAGTCTCTCGATAAGCAGTTCACTCATGAGTATTATTGGTAAACTCGCTGGGCCCGAGGCTCCCTGCTCCGAGGTCACTTCACTTGACTGTGAGCTTTTTCCAAGACCTTGGAACTTGGAGCAGTGGGGATCACTCTCTAGAGACAGATTTTTGCTTTTCACTTGGAGGAGTCAGGAGTCACGCCTCCTAGGATTTGCGCTTTACGGTGTCGCCCCCGGTGATGACGTTGCACATTTGTACAAGATTCTCTTGCGCCCTGAGTACAGAGGCATGGGGGAGGCCAAGGCCTTCTGGTTGGCCATCACAGAAAGACTTCGAGGCCGGGGTTATGCGAGTGTTTATCTAGAGGTTGAAAGCCTAAACCACGTAGCTATTCGATTCTATGAACGCGCTGGGTTCCGCCACCTACGAAGGGTCAGGTCTTATTACTCCGATGGGGGTGACGCTTTAATGATGAATTTAACGCTGTGAAAGAAAGGTCTTTAAAAATTGCACTTTTGAATCAGTTTTGTTATTACTATGGCCTGTCTTAGATTTCGTTATTAGCGGTTAGGGTGGATTTTTCCTCCCTTTTTTTTTATGGGCCCCGGGAACATGGATATCAATCAAGAGCGATCTGGTCTAGAGAAAAAGTTCTACCACCTGTGCGACCCTGTCGTGCAGGAAGCGGGCTACAGACTCTATGATCTTGAGTATGTTTCTACTCAGAAACTCGTTCGACTTTATATTCAAGATCCTCGAACTGGCTCGGCGCTGATCGAAGACTGTGTGAAGGTGGACAACGCCCTCACTGAGCCTTTCGAGAAAGAGACCTGGATTCCGGAGGACGTCGTTCTTGAGGTCTCATCACCCGGAGTCTACCGCCATATGGCCAACCTTGAACACTTCAAGATGAGCATCGGCGAGTATGTCGCCGTAGTTGTCATGGGTCAGCTGACGGATGATCAAATCGCAAACGCTCCTAAGGGGATCAAGGGCGAGAAGAAATTCCGAGGCAAGCTCATTGAGGCCACAGCAGAGACCTTTAGCATTGAAGTTAAGAGTTTTCCCCTCGTCCTGTCTTATAAGCAGGTCAAGAAAGTTAATTTAGATCCCGATTTAAAATCGGTGAAAGAATAAGGAGAGTATTAGTGAACTTTTCAGAGTTAAGCCGAGTCATAGAGCAGTTAGGTAAAGACCGCGGCATCAAGAAAGATGTCGTTGTGGGTGCTATTGAACAAGCTTTCCTTGTTACCGCTAGAAAGAAATTCGGAATCCAGGGTGAGTACGAAGCCCGCTACAATGAAGAAGATGGCGAAGTAGAAATCTTCCAGTATAAAAATGTCGTCGATAAAGTTCGTGACTCTATTGTCGAAATCGACTTCGAATCGGCCAAAAAGCTAGACGAAGGTTGCGAACTTGGGGACCAGCTTGGTCTTAAGATCGAAAATCCGGGCTTCTCTCGGGTCGACATTCAGACGGCTAAGCAGATTATTTTCCAGAAAGTCCGGGACGCGGAAAGAGATATCCTTTTCTCTGAGTTTAAGCACCGTGAGGGAGACCTTGTGACGGGTATCGCTCGCCGCTTCGAGAAAGGCAATGTGGTTATCGATCTCGGAAAGTCCGATGCGATTCTCCCTAAGAAAGAGATCATCTTCGGCGAATCTTTCAAGCCGGGTGACCGCATCCAGGCTTACCTTTCAGACGTTGTCATGACCAACCGTGGGCCAGAAATTCGCCTGACTAGAACGTCACCCATGTTCCTCGTTAAACTCTTCGAAGTTGAGGTTCCGGAAATAGCTGATGGGACGATCGAGGTGAAGGCAGCGGCCCGGGAGCCGGGCCACCGAGCGAAGATCGCCGTTATGACTAAGGATCGAGATATCGACCCAGTAGGTGCCTGCGTTGGTATGAAGGGATCTCGGGTACAAAATATCGTCAATGAGCTCCAGGGCGAGAAGATCGACATTGTCCGATGGAACGAAGACACAGAGACTTTTGCGCGCTCGTCTCTCGCTCCGGCCGAGATCCAGTCCGTTAACCTGAACCACGATGAGCATGTTATTGACGTTATTGTCGAAGATGATCAGCTTTCTCTGGCCATCGGTCGCCGGGGTCAGAACGTCCGTCTTGCCGCTATGCTTACGGGCTGGAAAATCAATATCATCTCAAAGGTCAAGCTTCAGGAGCGGATCAAACTCGCTGTTGAGAATCTTGTTCAGCTGCCTAATGTCTCCGAAGCGACGGCACAAGTCCTCGTTCAGAAAGGCATCATGTCAATCGTTGACCTCTCGGCCGCAACTGCGGAAGATGTTGCCCGCTATCTCGGTAAATCCGTCGCTGATGCAAAGCTTATGGTAGAAACGGCTGCAGGCGCTTTGGAAGATGCGAACATTAAGTCCGACCTTGAAGAGGGAGCAGAGATAATCTCGGCTTCTGCGGTTCCAAATCAGAGCGGCTTTAAGCGCTCTGAACGAAGTGAAACCCGCAAGGGTGACGACGTTTCGAAGTTCTCCGAAGCTGAGCGCAGGCTTCGCGAAGAACTTGCTGCGTTTAAGTTAAAGTAAAAGATAATAAGTTATTTGGTGATGAAGCTATAATCGGAGAAAAGAATGGCAAAAAAAGTTTACGAACTTGCCAGTGAGATTGGAGTTGGGGCCCTCGACCTTGTCGAAAAGCTCAAGGGAATGGGGTTTAACGTCAGGAACCACATGGCGAGCCTCACTGACGAGGAAGTTGTCAAGGCCAGGTCGGCTTACGAGACCCCTGAGAAGAAGTCTCCTCCGGTCAAGAAGGCCGTGGTGCGAAAAGTCGTCAAAAAAGATGCTCCGGGCAATGAAGAAGTTGTTCCTCCTGTAGTGATTGAAGAGGCTCCCGAAGTACCGGTGACAGCTAAGGTTGCCGCACCGGAAGTCGCTGGAAGCGCACCGGTCGAGGTGCAAGCCGACGACAAGCCGAAGTTAGTCACAGTAAAACGTAAGACTAAGGCTCAGAAAGAAGAGGAAGATAAGCGCGCAGTTGAAGCTAGAGAAGAAGCTCATGCCGCTGCAGAGAGAGCTGCGATTGAGCAGGCCGCCCGGGCCGCTCAGGCCGATCAGCCAAGGCCCGCGACAGCCTTCAATACCACCCAGAAAATCCGCGACCCTAACAAAGACTACTACGAAGAAAAGCGGCACTCCTTTACTCCGATCTTTGTGCCCGAAGAAAAGAAGAAAGAAGAGCCAGGAAGACCTGGAGAGAATCGCCTCCAACCTCGCAGACCTCTTGATGAGCCTGTTGAAACCGAGGAAGAGAAAGATAAGAAGCGGATGGGTGACCTTGCGGCTGCCGTCAAAAAAGGCGTTGGTGCCGGTAAACGCGATCTAACGGTTATCCGTGCCGATGAAGAGCTCAAGTACGCGACCGCTCTGGTTGGAAAAGCAATCTACACACCAGCAAAGAAGAAAAAAGTGTACACTGGACCGACTCAGAAAACGGTACTCACCGAGATTAAAGAATCGAAGCGGTTTATTACGATTAACGGCATTGTCACCGCCGAAAATCTGGCGGAGAAGCTTAGCGTGAAGTTCGACTCCTTCATTAACCGTCTTCTTGAGATAAATCTCCTGGTCAGGCCCGATGACTACATCGGTGTGAAACTCGCGAGTCACATTGCCGCCCTCTATAATTACCGAGTTGAAGACGTCGCCTTCAAGGAAGATGAAGTTCTCGACAAAAAGGAAGGCGAGGACAAGAGTGTCTTCCCGGTCCGAAACCCGATCATTACCATCATGGGTCACGTTGACCATGGTAAGACCTCGCTCCTCGATTATATCCGCAAAGCCAAAGTAGCAAGCGGTGAGGCCGGAGGAATTACTCAGCACATCGGCGCGTACTCTGTTCCTGTTAAGAATTCTATCCTGACGTTTTTAGATACTCCTGGTCACGCTGCTTTTGCGGCCATGCGCCAGCGGGGTGCTAACGTTACTGACATTGTTGTCCTCGTTGTTGCCGCGGATGATGGTGTTATGCCTCAGACAGTTGAGTCGATACGGTTTTGTAAAAACGCAGGCGTGCCTATCATTGTTGCCGTTAATAAGATTGATAAGCCGTCAGCGAATCCTGATAAGGTTAAGCAAGGTTTAACCGAGTTTGAACTCCTTCCCGAGGATTGGGGTGGATCAACTCAGTACGTCCATGTTTCCGCCCTCACCGGTGCGGGTGTTGACAGCCTTTTGGAAGCGATTCAGCTTCAAGCCGAGATTATGGAGCTCCGTGAGAATCCGATTGGACCTGCTGAAGGTGTTGTGATCGAATCGAAGATTGAGGTAGGGCGTGGGCCTGTCGCAACGATTTTGATCCAAAAGGGTACCCTGACTAAAGGGGATGCAATCGTCGTAGGAGAAACCTCCGGTCGTGCACGATCGCTTATGGATTTTGCAGGGAAAATGCTCAATTCCGCCGGGCCTTCTACCCCGATTCAGATCCTGGGTCTTGAAACCGTTCCTTCACCAGGGGATATTCTCAACGTTGTTAAGAATGAACGGGAAGCTGCGAAGATCGTTGACAACAGAATCAACGACCGGAAAGAACTTGAAAACACCACGATTGAGGCCAAGAAGGTGTCCCTTGAGGACTTCTTTGCGAGCGCTCAAAATAACTCAGAAGCTGAGAAGAAAGTTCTTAAGCTCGTCATTCGCTCCGATGTTCAGGGGTCCTTTGAGGCGATCCGATCAGCGGTTCAACAGCTTGGGAATAGCGAAGTCTCGGTTGAGGTTATCGCTGGAGGCGTAGGTGCCATCACGGATAATGACGTTAACCTGGCAGCTTCGACCAAGGGCTTTATCTTCGGCTTTAACATGCGGCCGGTGACAACTGCTCGACGAATTGCCGAAGAAAAGGGCGTCGACATCAAGACCTATTCGATCATTTATGAACTCATCAATGATGTGACTCTTGCCCTTGAAGGCATGCTCACTCCAGAAAGAGTCGAGAAGTATATTGGACGCGCGCAAGTCCGCAATACATTCTCCATCCCAAAGGCGGGAACAATCGCTGGTACGGCAGTTGTAGATGGGAAGATCGAGCGCGGATGCAACATCCGTCTCCTCCGCGATGGAAAAATAATCTACGACGGCAAGCTCTCGACGCTTAAGCGCTTCAAGGATGATGTTAAGGAAGTTAAAAACGGTTACGAGTGTGGTATGTCGCTTGAGAACTTTAATGACATAAAGGTAGAAGATTTGATCGAAGCCTACGTCATGGAAGAGAAGAAGCGTACCCTTATCTCTGACGCCACTCTCTAAGGATCATTTGTGGCCGGACGTGGGAATAAGTTTTCTAAGATAAAATATGAGGAGCGGATACGCGATGAGATTAATCTTGCCCTTCGGCGAGAATTTGCGGACCCGCGCCTAATGAATGTTTCTGTGACCCACGTCGAGCTCACTCAAGATTACTCTCATTGCAAAGTTTACTGGGACACGTTCAATGCCACCACTCGTGGTGATGCAAAGTCGGCGATCGAAACCACCACAGGCCGGATGCGGAAGCTCCTCGCGGAGAAGATGGAAATCCGTCATACACCCGAGATACACTTCATCTACAACTCTCAGTTTGAGGACGCTATAAAGATCGACCAGCTGTTGAAAAATGCAACGGATGAAGCTGAATAAAAAGCAGCCTCTTTTTCCTCCGCTCGTATTCAATGTCTTTAAGCCCGCTCGGATTTCCTCCTACGATGTCGTTCGTCACTTTAAGCGGCATCTGCCGCCAGGATTCGGGAAAATCGGGCACTTCGGAACACTCGATCCGTTCGCCTCAGGAGTCCTGATGATAGGGATCTGTGGAGCGGCCAGGTTAAATGACCTGATCCATGAGTTTCTGCCCAAGACCTACCTGGCGGTGGGAAAGCTAGGAATTGAGACTCCGACCGGAGATTACACGTCCGAAATAGTGCAAAAAGACGAGTCCCAGTACCTCACTCGCGAGATTGCTGGTTTTTCCCAGGACTTCATTCAAGAAAAGCTCCGGGAAAAATTCGTCGGTGACTATTGGCAAGCGCCTCACAAGTATTCTGCTGCCAAGTTTATGGGGAAGAACCTTCACGAATGGGCCCGAGAAGGCGTCGAGGTCAAAAAAGAGGCCGTGCTTAGGCAAGTTTATAAAATTGAGGTCGCACGCTACGCATTTCCCTATCTCTGTGTCCGAGTTGAGGTAAGCTCCGGAACCTACGTTCGGACACTCTTTGCGGATATGGCCAACTATCTCGGGACCCTCGGCTCTTTGATCTCACTCGTTCGGGAAAGTGTCGGTCCGGTCACCACGGCCAGCGCAATTCACATGCGTGACTGGCCGAAAGACAAAGATCCGGCCTTCATGGGACGGGGGCTCTCAGTTCATGATGTTCTTCCCTTCACGACGTACCGCCTGGATCAGGCCAAGTCGCAAATTTTCCGTAACGGTGGATTCTTAAGGCCTCAGGAACTCGGCCCTGTTGCCCTCTCATCTCCCTCTGATCGTTATTATTGGATGCTAGATGAGAGCAACGCCTTGCTTGGCCTCGGAGAGAAAACTTTTCCCACAGAAATTAAGCCAAAGATAAACTTTCATTCAGAGGTGCCAACTGCGCCTTCAGACGATCGTGACCCTGAATAACTTTTTCCCAGCAGGCCTCGGCGAACGCGTCCGGAGTTGAAAATCCCTTGGGATCGATTTCTTTGTGAACCACAATCCCCAAGTGACGTCCTGGGACCACTAATCCTTTTGGCGTCAGGACACCGCGGGTTCCGTACACGCTCGTTGGTATGACCGGAATCCCTTCGTTATAAGCAAAGAAAAGAAGTGTTTTTTTGATGTCTGTATAGGGTCTAGGAAGTGCGTTCTTAGACCGTGTTCCCTCAGGATAAACGCCGAGACCAATCTTATGCTTAAGGATTCGTTTTTTCGCTTTCTCAAAAACCTGTCGTCGTGAACTTGTGCTGGAGCGAGAAACCGGAAGGGCACCCGAGATCCATGCCATCCATCCAAAGAGTGGAATATTAAGCACTTCCTTTTTCATAATCGGAGGGGCCTGATAGACAGAAACGATAAGGGGAATATCGATGAAACTCTGATGGTTGGCGACATAGATACCGTTACAAGGAACTCCGCGGTAGTCCTGGGATCGGTAATCTTCAACGACGTCAACGTGCGCTTGGCAAGCGTAGCGAAGAACGATGGCGCTAAAGAATCCCCAGACTGGACACACGATCTTGAGACGCCGCCGAAGATTGAAAGGGAGGGCGACTAGGCAGGCCGGAACTAGGACGAACAGGAGCATGAAAAGGCCGACGAAAACAGCTTTTATTTGGATGAAAATTTGCATCCGGTCATTCTACTTAGAAACTGCGATCAGACAACAAACGGGGTCGATCTTTTTGTTCTAATTTACTGGTATTTGGGGTAGTATTTAGAAGAAATAACAGGAACCAATGAGGAGTAAATCGTGTCAACCAGCTTAATCGCCATGGGCGTTGCTATTTTTCTGGTTATCAACCTGGTCATTGGCCTTGCCGCTCTAAGCTTGCTCTTCGGAACTTTCGAGACTCTTTTCGGAAAGCCTAAGCTCACCATCCTCCGTGCTACTCAAAGTGGTAATTTCTTTGCTTTTGGTTTTAAGTGGAATTCCTCTAAGGAACCAGTCAAGATCAATTCCATTGGTCTGCGTCTTTTTAATCCTTTTGGGAACCCAACACAGGTTGAGGTTTCGAAAACTTTTGATGCAAAAACTTCTTCATTTGCTACAGAAGTTGATATGGGGCCAGGATTCATCGAACTCCTCGGCGCTCAAAATTTCGACTTCGCTGTGGTTCAGGTCGTCATTCAATCGACCAAAGAAGGGATAGCCTGGCAGTTCGACATGAAAGGTCCTAAATTCCGTAAACTGGTCTCTGAGGCCAGCCTCTCGGTTGATCAATTTATTAAGCAAAAGACTCTGGACGCTGATAAAGGCTCTAAACCTCCTATCGATATTCCCATCCGAAGTTTTATTGCTGACACTGTCCCTGGCAAGGGCTCTCAACTCGCGATTCCAACTAATCCTGCTTTCGCTGCCCAATTTGCTGGAACTTCTGGAGCACCCGCGGCGGGAGCTTCGGGTGCCGCGCCGGCGCCGGCAGCGGAAAATTTTAAAATCGCCAAGGTCTGGATCGAACCCGGCTGTATCGTTTGTAACGCCTGTGAAGACATCTACAAAGATGTCTTCGAGGTCCTGGCCGATACCTGCATTATCCGTCCCAATGCTCCTCTCGATGACGGTCTTCGGGTTCAAGAAGCTGCAGAAGCTTGTCCTGTGGAAGTCATTAAGTTCACCAAAGCTTCTTAGTTCATCTTAAAAAAACGCATAAAAAAAGGCCCAGAAAGGGCCTTTTTTTATGCTGCTGATTGAGATTTTTACTTCAGCTTCTCCCAAACGAGGTCGCTGGAGAGGAACTTTTTAAGACCGTCTTCATTTTCATGCCAGATCTCTTTGAGTGACTCTCGGTGAGTCTTGAGCTCAGGGCATTCGTAGGTGAGAACGGGGGAGCCGTACTTTTCGACGGCGAAAGTTCCAAGAGATCCTGGAGTTGGGTAGCCAATATCTGAGGCCATATCGTAATGGTTGAATTGGTGAATGAACTCTGCCACGTCTTTACAGTCACCGTTATAATTCAGGATAGGCTTCCACGTATGGAAGGAAAGAATAAGACCAGGTCGGTACTTATCGAGGAGCTTCACCAGGAACTGGTTTTCTGGTTCTGAAAGTGCCTTTGGCCCTGGATTATACTTGGCCTCTTTGTAACCACCAGACCAGTCCTTTGTCGGAAGATTCCGATTCAGGTCAACCAGGTGTGCGTTGACTCGCGTCTGGTTCTTGTAGCCGTCCACGTTGAGGATTGGAATAACAATCATCGGAAGATCCTTCAACGAGTGCTCATTTTTAAGCCAGGAGAAGAGTTCTTTCAGAACGTAAACGCCTTCGACCTCATCTCCGTGGACGCCGCCGATGAGATAGAGATACTTCTGGGCCTTAATGTCGGTCTTGAAGACCGTTATATGATGGCCTTCAAGCGAAGCCCCGCTTTCGAGTTCAGAGAAGATCATATTTATTCCTTATGCACATAAACTGCTGACTGACCTGGAGTTTCTTCTACTTCCACCTCGAGAGTGGTGAAGGAGAAGCCAAAGCGCTGGAGCACCTTCTGTCTTATTTCATCACACACATAGACGGCAATGCGCTCAGCGCTCGTATTAGAGATGGGCAAGAGCAGAACGTCAGATGCTGGAATGGAGAAGATCGATTCATCTGGAGTATGGATGACCAGATTTTTATTCTCCGAGTAGATCTTCAGGTGCTTGTTGTCTTTGGGTATCAGCAGTTTGTGGTCCAGGGAGTCACACACCTCCCGAACGATGGGCTTGATGTCGAGGAAGTCGAAGACCATGTCACCCTCAAGCTGAGGCGCCTCGCCCTTGACTTGAATGCGGTAGTTATGGCCGTGCAGAGGCTCTCGAGTTCCGTTTTCGAAAATCATGAAGTGCGAAGATGCAAAATTAAAGTATTGCTTATAAACTCTAATCGAAAATGGAAGACTCAAAGGTCTATTCCCTGTTGGGGTTAATCGAACAAAAGATACTACCGCGTTAAAAACTTGGCAAAGGGATAAAGGTCTCTTTTGCTCTCGGTCAAAGGTAAGAATGAAGAAAAAGCATCTACGAGCACTAAACTCCATCGAAAATTGGCTTCAAAAACAAAAGATTGACACCCAGGAGCTTGCTCAAGGCTTTAATTCCATACGTACTGTAATTGAGGGTTTGTCTGAAACTGAGCAGGTCGACAGCGCTGAGACCCTTCCACCCCCCCTAGAGCTTGTGGCCGATCCCTCGGCCCTCGCCCTTTACTCCGATGGTGGCTGCCGTGGAAACCCTGGCCCTGGTGCTTACGCCTTTGTGATTCAAGACGTTACTGGAGCACTCTTGACTGAAGGGGTCGATTTTGAAGGAAGGACGACTAATAATCGGATGGAACTCTCAGGGCCGATTCGTGGCCTCTCTGAGTTGCGCGATCTCCTTCCAGACCTCGGTAAAGACGCCCCCTCTACCCGAGTCAAGGTCATGACAGATTCTAAGTACGTCGTGGATGGGATGAAAAGTTGGGTTCAGGGATGGAAGGCCCGGGGATGGAAGAAGGCCGACGGTAAGACACCGGAGAACCTAGAGCTTTGGCAAGAACTCGACCGAGTCCGGCAGTTCTTTTTGGTTGTCGATTGGGTCTGGGTCAAGGGTCACGGTGGCCATCCTCAGAACGAGTACTGCGACCGGAAGGCCAATGAGGCGATGGATGAAAACGGCGCTTAGTCTGGTTGCTCTTTGGCTCCTCTCCCTGACATGCCACGCGACCTGTGGTTTCAAGCCTAGCGTTCAAAAAGTCGTTTCACTCTCAGGCCCTATCACTGTACTCCTTAAAGAGACTGGGCTTCTTCGGGCCACGGCCGTGAAGGGAATTTCGATCTTTAGCCCCATTCAGAAACGAGATTTTAGGGGGACTATTTATCCAGGGGGACTTTTCCTCGCGCGCTCAACCCTAGCCGAGTTTGCAGGTGGTGTAGTCTTCTACGACTCGGGCCGGGAGCTGCGAAAAATACTGATGACTCAGCCGGGAATCCGCACCATCGAAGTTAATAGCCGGGATCTTCTTCCGCTCGAGGTTGTCGATCGATCCATCGATCTCTTACGCGGACTAACCCACGGGTGCGAAGACGGTTTCAAAGCTTTCCGAGATCGGGCCCGAGGTCTCCAGGATGAACTCCTCCGGAGCATTCCTAAGGGTTTTAAGGTCGTTTTCTTCCTTGGCCGCTTTACGGGTGATCGGGCCCCGGAGCTTGTGATGGCCAACGACGGAGCGGTTAAACTTCTTCGCCGCGAAAAGGGAATCGCTACTTACCCGTCGGAGCTTGCTTACGTCAATTGGTCGGCACGCATCTTGGCGTCCCTTCCGGCAAAAACTCTCTTCGTTGGCCTCGTTGATCCATCAATGGATGGTGAGCAGCGGCTCGTGAAGTCGGGGGAACGCTGGACTGTCACCTTCCCCGGGATCCTTGTACCAGGAAGCACCCAGCTCGCAGGCCTGGTCTACTGGGTGCGGGGACTTTAGCTATTTTCTCTCCTGACGATGGGCCGAGACGAGTTCCTGGGCCAGCCTTTTGATTTGCAGGAAGTCTGGGGTTACGGTCACACCACCTGTGGTTTTGATCAGGTTTCTCATCTCTGCTGCTTGTGACACACGTTGATCAGAGGAGGGGTGGGATGCCATGGCATCAGAGATCCAGGAGAGAGCTCCGTTCTGACCCTTTTTGGACTCCTGTTCCATCGCCATCAATTTCTTGTAGAAGTCACCGACCTTCTCTTTGTCATAACCGGCGTTCGTGGCGTACCGGAAGCCCACTCTGTCACTTTCGAGCTCGTCTTCCTGGGAGTTCTTCATGAAGGCATACTTCTGTACGAACAGACCTCCGGCCACGCCAACTGCAGCACCACCGCCGATGAGCTTGGCCTTGCACTCAAGATCTTTCGGGTCGCAGAGCTTTTTACTGGCAAAGTAGCCCGCTGTCCCCAGTACCGCGGCACCGATAGCACCGAAAGCGATCGTCTTTGACTGCTCTTTTTTAGCGACATACATCCGCTCGGCGGTGTGCCTGGCCGTGACGTGCCCGATCTCGTGGCCCAGAACGCCAGCTATTTCTGCCTCGGAGTCGGCCATAGCGATAATCGGTGTGGTTATGTAGATTGTGCCAGCCGGGAGTGCAAAGGCGTTCACCTGTGGGGCATCGACAACGGTAAATGTATAGGTGTAGGGGTTACCGTGAAGCTTGTTGGCACTCACGAGCTTCTGGCCTAGTCCTGTGATATAACTCTGAAGCGCTTTATTCCTGGCCGGAGGGTATTCCTTACTCATTTCTCCTAGCGCCTCCTGGGTCAGCTTTTTCTCTTCTTCCACCGTTAGGGCGGCCCTCTGGCCGGCGTTATTGCCTTCCCGGTACCGGTCGGAACTCTTTGAGGCACAGGCGCTAACAACTACCAGAAGCAGGCCAAGAAACGTCTTCTTCATATTTCACCTCTAAAATCTAATTAACAGCTCTTGGGGAAGAGGTTAAAATGAATGCATAAATATGTACAGATTTGCGGTTCATGATCCTGCCCTTCTTCCTCACGCCGGCTGTCGGGTGGATGTCTCTGTTGAATCTGGTGAACTCGTGGCCATCGTCGGAGATAACGGAGTCGGGAAGACAACGCTCTTGCAGCGTATTTTTCGTGATAACCGTGAAACGGTCGGACTTGTGCCCCAGGCAGGTCTGGACTTTTTTTTTGACCGAACGTTGGGGAAGCTCCGGAAGCTCTATCAATATACGGGAGTCAATCGTGACCGCTTCGATCTCTCTTGGGAGGCGTTCAATCTCCATCGGAAAGAAGACCGTTATCTTTCGGGTCTTTCTGGTGGGGAAGCTCAGGCCTTAAAGCTCTGCCTGGTTCTTTCTATCGAGAGGCCAGTCTACTTCTTGGATGAGCCCCATCAGCACCTTGACCCTTTGGCCCGCCGGTGCATGGCCGAGCTTATGGGTGAACTCAGAAAGGAGGGGAAGGGAATCGTTCTGGTCGAGCACAATCTTGAGCTGTTGCCGAGGCCTGCGACTGTTATCCAGTTGCTTCAGCGTGAGAACCTTCTCGTGGTCGGAGACACATGGACTATCTGATTGTACGACTGATCTGTGCCGTTCTCGCAGGTGCTATCCTCTCCCAGGCCGGTAGCTTGATTCAGCTGGGTACGCGGAATATTCTTGCGAGTCCGTCGACCCTCGGCTTCGACGGTCTTGCCGTTCTGTGGGTGCTCGTGCTTCACACAGGTCTTATCCTTGTGGGAAGTGAGCCAACCTTTGCCCTGACCATCGGTCTTGGGACGGTGCTATTTCTCGCCGTCGGGCTCTTTTTTTCCTCATTCTTCCAAAAGAATCTGCGGATTGAACGCCTGATCCTGATTGGACTCACCTTTAACCTCCTCATCGGGGCAGTCTTCTCCCTGTGGCAGTTTCTTTTCGTTGCTTTTAACTGGCCCTTTCCGGTTGAGCTTTGGTTTGGCCACTTCCGCTTTTCTAATCCCGAGAGTGCCCTTGTCCTTTTGGCAGTTGAAGTCTCTATCATTGCAGGCTGGGCCTTTTTCCGAAGGGAGTTCATACTCTTCTCTTTAGGGGAAGCTGTTTCTGGGAACCTGATTTTGAGAACTGGTCGCCTCTACCATTACATGTTCCTTGCGATTTCCCTGGGAACTTTTGTTGTTGTCGCTCTTTTTGGCGCCTTTTCCTTCCTGGGACTTGTCTTCCCTATCGTTGCACGTAAGTTGTGGTTCAAGCGCTTCGATCTAACAGGTGAGTTTCTTATCGGTGCCCTCGTCAACGGATGTTTACTGATGGCCGTGGATCTTGGTTGCTATCTCTTTCCGGTTTTTGGGGCAGAGATTCCGGTTGGTCTCATCGCCTGTGGGGTAGGCGCACTGAGTCTTATCTTACTTCTTTGGAAGTTTGATAATCGTTTGGAAATATTGGCAAAGAAGTAAGTTTCAAGTTATCCTCATAATGTTTTTAATCAACAAAGGACGATTTCTAATGAAAAGAACGCTGTTTTTTTTAAGCCTCATCCTCTCGGCGCTGGTACTGACTTCTTGTAACGGCAATGACCCGAAGAAGATCGATCTCAAGTCAGAAGACGACAAAACTTTCTACGCGATGGGGTTCATGCTCGGAGGAAATCTCCAGCGCCTGACTCTCACAGACGCCGAGCTCGGTGCTCTCTACAAAGGGATCTCCATGGCCGCGAAGAACGAGAAGTCTGAAGTCGACATGGCCAAATACCAGAACCGTATCCAGGAAGTCTTCAAAGCACGCATGGATAAAGTTGCTTCCAAGGAAAAAGAAGCAGGTAAGGCCTTCGTTGAAAAATTCGTCAAAGATGAGTCTGCTACTAAGACGGCTTCTGGTCTTGCCTACAAGGTCATGAAGGAAGGTACTGGAGCAACTCCTATGGCGGAAGATATTGTAGAAGTCCATTATCACGGCACACTGACTGACGGAACTGTCTTTGACTCATCTGTTGAGCGCGGTAAGACGATCTCTTTCCCACTGAACCGAGTCATCAAAGGTTGGACTGAAGGCCTTCAGACCATGAAGGAAGGCGGCAAGTCTAAGTTCGTCATTCCAGCTGATCTCGCCTATGGAGAGGCCGGTGCCCCACCGAAGATCCCAGGTGGCGCAACTCTCGTTTTCGAAGTCGAACTTTTCAAAGTGACTAAGGCAGCAGAAGCCGCTAAGGCAGCTGAAACTCCTAAGCCAACAGTGCCTGCTCCTAAGAAGAAGTAGTCTTTAGATCTTAAAGAATCAATGTAAGGGACCGGGAAACCGGTCCCTTTTTTTTAGGGTATGAGCAGCGAGTACTTGGGGCCTTAGTCCTTCACAAAACAATGTGTCCCCAGAAAGACCAGTCATCAAATTCAATTATTCTCTAATCGGCCAGGAACAACTCGACAATAGCTTCGACTTCGGTTGATTCATGAGCTGCCTTCCTCTTAGACCTTACTCGTTCGCTTAGATAAAGAGTTATTGCTCCCAGTCTGTGAACCTAGGGTATGAACCGATACTCAAGACCTACGTCTCTCTTAGCGAAGTAAATCAAGGTGTTATTGTCTGCGCAACTGTTGCTCTGTCGGAGTTGATTCAAGCTTAATTCAGAGGGCCGGAGCTTGAGGGGGAGTAGTGAGAGTGAAAGGCAAAAAAAAAGGGCAGCCGAAGCTGCCCTTTGGGAGGGAGGAATTACTTTGATGGCTTAAACCAGCAGAGTGGACGTGTTCCAATCTTGTGACCCAGAGATCCGTGGCAAGTCGCTTTCACTTCATCTGTCTGAGAAACATCTTCGTTCATGTTGATGTCACAGAGCGAGCCTTGAAAGTAAGTATCAAGACGACACTGGGCCTTCGGGTGGTTATGGTCAGTGCTTGAAACAACTGCTGCATCAGGAGTATCGAATTTTGTTTCTGGGAGTTTTGAGAGTGAAGAGAAAAGATCTGCAACAGATTTTCCTGCCATAGATGTTCTTATACACAAAGCTGTATCCACGCGGTTGCTCCGGTAAGTGCTCTTGCAAAGATCAGTAACGCTTTTAGGTACATTCATGTTCTTAACGATAGCTTCGTTATTGTCGTTGATCCATGTTTTACGAAGACACTTGAGGGTCGCGAAGTAATCCGCTTGACCTTCATTAGACGCCCAGGCTGAAGATGTATCGCCACCCCACCAGCCGCCGCCGCCCTTCTTAGGAGCGCCGCCAATGTGGTGACCAATTTCGTGACATACCACTAGTGACATACCGTCTTTTGTAATAGTTTCGTGACGGGCCAAGCCTCCAAACATCGCTACTTTCCAAGTCTTTCCACTCTGGGAAGCGTAGGCGTTTACAGTACCGTCAGTCCAGTTTCTTTCGATGCTGAGAGTTGCGCCCATGCTCGCGATGATAGGAGCATAAATGACTTCAACTTGGTCGATGGCCTTTTTGAATTCGCTTTCTGAAATGCCACCGTTGATAGATTTTTGAGAAACGGAGATGTACATGTCGTTTTCCGGGAGGAAGCCGCCCTTAGCATTTTCGGTACATGTTACAGCTGAACCAGCAAGAGTTAGACCTACAGCCATGGTCATCATTTTCATCGACTTATTCATTTTATCCTCCGTGATCACTAAGACACCATTGTGTTAGGATTTTGTTAGTTGGCAGTGATTCTTTCTTTTTTTTGTTGAAGTCGTCTAGTCAGATTTATGGTTGAGTTAAGAGTGTAAGAAGATGTTGGAAAGCATTGCGGAAGACCTTGATAATACGTCGATTATGAGGTTCACGAATGAGGAGATTTTAATGTATCACATCTCGTTTTATGTCCCCGAGACCCATGCCGAAGAGGTTAAAGAAGGTATGTTTACAGCAGGTGCCGGGAAAATCGGCACCTATGACCGCTGCTCATTCGAGATCCGCGGAACAGGCCAGTTTCGGCCTCTCCCTGGGAGTTCTCCCTTCCTTGGGACTACCGGTGAGGTGGAGCGGGTAGTAGAGCTCAAGATTGAGATGGTGTGCGAGGAATATGCCCTGGCCGCAACCATCGCCGCACTTAAGCAGCACCACCCCTATGAAACACCTGCCTATTTCGTCATCGAGGCCCTGAATCTATAAATTACCTGGAGGGCCTAAACCAGCACAGTGGCCTCTTACCAACACTGTGACCAAGAGACCTATGGCAAGTGGCCTTTACTTCATCAGTCTGGGAGAGGTCTTCATTCATGTTGACGTCGCAAAGTGAACCCTGGAAGTACGTGTCGAGACGGCACTGAGGCGCTGGATGGTTATCATCAGTCGCCCAGACGGTCTTTGAATCTGGACTGGTGAACTTGGCTTTCCTTATCTTGCTCATCGATGAAAATAGATCAGCGACTGACTTCCCGGCCATTGAGGTTCGAATACAAAGTGCCGCATCTAATCTGTCGTTGCCGTGGGCCCTTTTACACATTTCCTCCACCGTCTTAGGGGCGTTCAGGGATCTTACAATCGCCTCGTTGTTGTCATTGATCCATGCTTTCCGAAGACACTTAAGAGTCGCAAAGTAGTCGGCTTGACCTTCGTTTGATGCCCAATTAACAATTGGGCCTCCAATTTTTTTGGGAGCTCCGCCGATGTGATGACCGATTTCGTGGCAGACGATGAGCGAGAGGCCGTCTTTTGTAATTGCCTTGTGGCGAGCGAGGCCGCCGTAGATTAAAACATCCATCGAGCCAAAGAGCTGCATGGCGTAGGCGTTCACAACGCCATCGGCCCAGAACCTTTTGATGTTGAGTTTACTACCCATGCCGGCAACGATGGGAGCGTAGACGGCTTCAATTTGGTCAATCGCTTGGTGAAACTGGGCTTCGGTAACAGACCCTTTTCTTTGGCCAAAACCAAACAGTGGCTTAACACCTACTTCGGAGGCCGTACCAGGGATTGTGACTTCCACTGGAATGTAGGCATCGTTTTCAGGTAGAAGGCCACCTTTACCGTTTTCCAAGCATGCTAATGCCGTACCTGTGAGGGAAAGGCCAGCAACTAGGGCCATCAGTTTCATTGACTTACTCATTTTATCCTCCGCCATTTCAATTTATAAACGCTTGAAGTGGGGGAGTAAGTAGCATGGTGCGTCAAATCAATCAAGACAGATCCTTTCCGTCTGGTATATTCTACATTTAGGTCCCGTCTCCCTGCGTGACTGAAAGACTCTGTTTCTAAGTATTCCGGCAGCATCAACCGATAAATCCTTGAACCGAGGTTTTTATGAAACTCATCCTTTTGTCCTTTTTCTTAGTCCCTTTGGCCATGGCGGAGAACGCAAGCGCTCCGCCCACGCGAGAAGTTTCGATCATCGTGACCAAGGAAGGCTACTACCCAAAGACTCTCTCCATTTTTGAGGGAGAACGGGTGAAGTTCTACGTGACCTCAACGGTAGAGGATCCCGACTGCCTCATCGTCGAATCCCATAAGGTTTTCATGGCCGCGAACAAGGGGAAGGTCTCTGAAGCCGAGGCCGTTTTCGATAAACCAGGCCAGTTTGCATTCTATTGCCCAAGCTCGAAGAACGACGGAAAAATCGTGGTGCTCCGGAAAGCGGCACCGAAGCGCGAAGTCGCCTCAGAACGAAAAACGGAAGGATCCCAGTGGACGCCGAAAGAATATTAAAGGTGAATCCTACGTATGAGTAGCGTTTTTCAAGACGCCATTGCCAGTCTCCTTTCACCGATCAGCGACCTGCTGAAGGATCCATCTGTTTCAGAGATCATGATCAACGGACCTCACGAGATTTTCATAGAGAAAAAGGGCCTGGTTTACCGAACCCCGAACCGATTCACTGACGATGAATCTCTGATGGCCTCTATGCGGGCCATCGCTCAGTCAGTTGGTCGCGTCATCGACGCTGACAATCCACGGCTCGATGCCCGATTGCCTGACGGCTCGCGGATCGCGGTCGTGATTCCACCCATGGCCAAGTGCGGAACTACGGTGGCCATCCGGAAGTTCTCTGAAGAAAAACTGGGTTTAAAAGACCTTATAAACTTCGGTTCTCTCTCCCCCGATGGGGCACGCTTCCTCGATTGCTGTATGCACCTCGGGAAAAATACCCTGGTGAGCGGAGGAACGGGCTCGGGTAAGACCACCATGCTCAACGTGCTTGGGGGCCGGATGCCGAAGACCCAGCGGCTCCTGATTATTGAGGACGCAGCAGAGCTTCAAATCAAGGCTGAGCACGTGGTGCGCTTTGAGACACGCAAAGAGAACAAAGAGCGCGGAATCAAGGAAGTCTCTATCCGTGATCTGATGGAATCGGCACTCCGGCTCCGTCCCGACCGGATTATCGTCGGAGAGGTGCGAGGCCCGGAAGCACTCGATCTCTTAAACGCCATGGGTACCGGCCACGAGGGGTCCATGGGCACAGTCCACGCTAATAGTCCGATCGATGCCTGCACCCGTCTAGAGACGCTGTGCCTGATGGGCGAGAATCGGATCCCGGCCGATGCGATCCGTAAGATGGTTGGGAGTGCGCTGCAACTTATTGTCCAATGCTCCCGCTATCACGACGGAGGCCGTCGGACGTCCCACATCTCAGAAGTCCTCGGGGTCGACCAGCACGGCCGTTATGTGGTGCGAGATATTTTCCGCTGGATGCAGACTGGAAAAGACGAGAACGGAAAATTCATCGGGGAGATGATTCCAACCGGCTACGTCCCCAGCTTTTTTAGCGAATTCATTGCCAACAAACTTCCGTTCCCGAAGACTAACTTTAAGCCGCCTGAGTGGGCACTCTCGATACTCAAAAAAGCCGCCTAAAGTCTTTTCAACGCTAGTATGGCGAGTAGAATAGAGGCTCATCAAAGGAGCCTCTACCATGAGTACGATCAAGAAAGTCCACGCGCGCCAGGTCCTCGATTCCCGCGGAAACCCGACCGTTGAAGTTGACGTCACTACTGACCGCGGATTCGTCGGCCGCGCCTCCGTTCCATCTGGTGCCTCCACCGGTAGCCGGGAGGCCCTGGAACTTCGGGATGGTGATAAGTCCCGCTATATGGGTAAGGGTGTTCTCCATGCCGTGAAGAACGTGAATGATCTTATTGCCCCGAAGCTCATCGGGAAGAGTGTCTTCGACCAGCGGGCGATCGACCACCTAATGCTGGAGCTTGACGGAACTGAGAACAAGGCCAAGTTAGGTGCCAATGCCATCCTTGGCGTATCGATGGCCGTGTGCCGCGCTGGCGCCCTCGAAAAGGGGAAGCCCCTGTACCTTTACCTCCTTGAAGACCTGAAGGTTCCAAATCCTGTGGGCAAGCTCCGTCTTCCGACTCCCCTGATGAATATTATCAACGGTGGCGCCCATGCCTCGAATAATCTTGATATCCAGGAGTTCATGATTGTGCCCCACATGCGCAAGAGTTTCTCGGAAAACTTCCGCGCAGGCGTCGAAGTTTTCCATCACCTGAAAAAAGTACTCTCTGAGAAGGGGTATTCCACCAATGTCGGCGACGAGGGTGGCTTTGCCCCAGACCTTAAGGGCCATGACGAAGCGATCAGCTGCATCCTGACGGCGATTCGAAACGCGGGCTACGAACCAGGTGTTGATATTTCTCTCTCCCTCGACTGCGCCGCCTCCGAATTCTACAAGGACGGGAAGTACGTTATGCAAGGGAAGGCCTACACCTCGGAGGAAATGATTGGCTACTATGAGAACTTTATGCAGACGGCTCCCATCTATTCCATCGAAGACGGCTTCGATGAGAGTGATCAGAAAGGCTTCATCGCTTTCCAGGCCAAGCTTGGGAATCGGCTCACTAACGTCGGGGATGATCTCTTTGTGACCAATGCGAAAATCCTGAAGCGTGGGATCGACCAGAAAGAGGCGAACGCCATCCTGGTTAAGGTGAACCAGATCGGCTCCCTCACCGAGACCTTCGATACCTTGAAGCTCGCTTTTGACAACGGCCTGAAAGCGATCATCTCTCATCGCTCCGGTGAGACCGCAGATGCTTTCATCGCCGACCTGGCCGTCGCTTGTGGAGCGGGCCATATCAAGACCGGCTCGGCTTCCCGCTCCGACCGGATGGAGAAGTACAACCAGCTCCTTCGGATCGAAGAAGAGCTCGGTGCACGGGCCCTCTTTGAACCCGTAAAATAATGTAATCCTCCAGAAGGGCCAATGCTCTTCTGGAGGATTCTGCCCGAATTTGTAGCTTGTCTGTGGGAATTCACGGGAGTAGAAGGACAAAGTTTTTGTTTGTCTTGAATCCCGCAGCACCGTACAATAAATAAGAGTGCTTTGGACCTATTGCCCTCACCTGGAGGTCCCATGAACGCTAAGTTATTCGTCGGTCTGACTTTTTTTCCAGAAAATAGCTTCGCCAAAAACATCGAGAGCTTTCGCTCCCGCTTTGATGACAAGTACCATAGTAATCCCTACCTTCATTTGCCGATCGTTCCGCCTTTCGAGATCGATGTCACGGAAGTTAAAAAACTCACCCAAGAGCTGACCGAGGAGCTGGAGTCGTTCTTCTTCGAGAACACCCAGCACCACGTCCTGAGCTTCACAGGAATTGACGTCCACGAGTATAAGAAAAATAAGCTCCTCTATCTAAAGCCGCAGATCGAGGAAGAACTTGCTCTCTGCCAGGAGTCGCTCTTCGCTATTTGCCAGTCCTATATCACTGACCGTGAGAAGAAGATGAAGGACAGCAAGACCTTCCTCACGATCGGCCGCTACCATGACCCCATCAATCTCCATTCGTCCATTGAACTCGCCCGGAAAGAGTTCCAGGAATTCACGGGCCTTCCATTTCAGTCAATTTGCCTTTTCTCGAAGAAAAATGGTGTCTGGTACCGCGAAGCTGATCTCGTGAGCTTCGAGCGGCCCGCGAATAGTTTTTTGCAATCAAGCATCGTTCCCCTATAATGGTGGGATGAAGTTACTCTTTAGCTCTTTCCTGCTCCTTAGCGCAGGGGCCGTCTGGTCTCAGGTGAGCTATGTACCACCGGCCCGGATTCTCGGGGAGAAGGGGACTCAGTTCGGGGCCACTGCGGATTATTTCCGCTCTTCCAAGCGCGTCGATACCGAGGGCACGACTTCCGAGTTTCCTGCTGGAGAGTCCTTTTCTCGATTTGAATCCGACATCTTTGGTCAGTATGGCCTGACGGAGAATTTTCAGGTCGGTGCTGGCGTCCATCTGCGGCAAAACTTTTTTAACTTCACCGAAGAGGCAGATGAAGATGAGACGCAGACGAGTTCAGGTTTAGAGTCAACTTTCTTTAACGGTGCTTATGGATTTAAGGCCGTGGGTCAGATGCAATACACCCTCGAGGGCCTCTTCCGCTGGCGCCCTTACCGGAATGACGAGCCTGAGTTCCGTGACCAGGGAAATCTCATCCTAGGCGACGACGGTACCGAGGTCGCCTTGGGTGTTGCTGCCACCTATTCCTCGAAGCGGAAGCGGAACTTTCTCTCCGCCCGCTTTGGCTACCGGGACCCGGCCCGGGACCTTTCTCCCGAGCTCTACTGGCAGATCGAGGGTGCCGTGACCTGGCCCTATATAGCCCTTGTGGCCGGAGTCAACGGTGTGACCTCACTGGATAATGATCCCTATGAGAACGAACCCGGCGACAGGCCGACCTATAATACCGGAAACACCTTCCTCTATAGTAGTGTGAACCGAGAGTGGATCGCTCCCTACCTTGGCGCCAACGTGAGTCTTGGTAAATTATGGCGACTCGAGTTCCGGGGGACCCAGGTGAATAGTGGCCGCTCGACGGACCTAGGCACAGGTTTCGGAATCTCCCTCGTCCGCCGGGTTGACCTCTACAACCGGGACCTTCCGGACAGAGCGTTTAAGGACTACGACTTCGAGGGCGCTGTGACACGGGTTTCGCCGAAGAAGGGCTACCTCGTGATCGATAAAGGTCTAGCCGACGACGTCCAGAAGGGAATGAAGATCGACTTTTTCGAGTTTGACTACGTCGGAGGGAACATCCTCCTCGCACGGGGGATCGTCATCCAATCCAAGGCCGAGACTTCCATCGTGAAAATCACCCACCGTTACAACACCACTAAGACTCTGAAGGAGGGCATTGTCGCCCGAGGAACCTTTAGATAACCGACCTAACCACTTGCTCCCACACAGGCAGTTTTTATGCAGTTGAGGCCGATCCGGAATCGGTTAGAATTAATAGTACGACCTCAACTCACTTGAAGGATATAGCTCATGAAGCTCTTATCGGTGTTGCTCCTTAGCACTCTTGTTTCCGGTTCCGCCCTGGCGAAATCGTTTTCGAGTAAGTACGCACAGTTTGAACTCCCGGCCGGCTGGGAATGCGCCCTCGAGGGCTCCGAGTACGTGTGCCAGAGCGAGAACGCTGACCGAAAAAAAGAATCGATCATTATTCTTGCGGCCAAGATCCGCGGTGAGCAGGATAACCTTGACGAGTACATGGCGTACCTGAAGAAGACCAAGGAGTACAACCTTCCTGGTGGGAAGAAGCAGGTCTCCGAGCCGAAGAACACCAAGCTCAGCCGCATCAATGATCACCAGTGGGTGGACGCCCTCCACCTGGCCTCGGAAGTCCCGGGCTTTTACACCCGCTATGTTGCGACAGTTAAAGAAGACCTTGGGATCGCCGTCACATTCTCGGTGAGTAAAGACCTTTACCCGACGTACCTTCCGATCATGGAAAAACTTATCTCGACTCTAAGAGTGTTCCGGCAGAAGGCGACGGATCTTTCGAACCTCCCTCGCAAGGGGTCTGAAGATCCTAATTTTGCAGACGCCACCTTTAACCCTACGGCCGCGATGGATCTTCAGGTGAAAAAGACCAAGAAGCGCGCGGGCGGCTCATCTGGGGATGATGATATGATGTTGATCATCGCCGTGGTGGTGGTTGGTGCGGTGGGGATGTTGATTGCTAAGGGGCGGAAGAAGAAGGGTGGGAAGAAGAAGTAGAAGCTAGCCAATTTATTGTGCCATTTCAAGGCCCCAACTCAGGGGCTTTTTTTGTTGTAAGCGATCGAAAACATGTCGGTGTAATTGCCGAGGGGCTCTGCCATCGGAGGGGCGACTTATAATTAAATCAAGATTCTAATCGAGTGTCCGATAAGATCTGTAGGTCTTTGTCGAAGAGAGAAATTATGAAGAACTGGAAGATGATGATACTTGCCTTGATGTCATTATGGAATGGCAGTGCGCTCTGTGATGTTCCTCCTGATCATGGCATGATAAATAACGCAACGGAGCAACAGCGAAGGCTCGAACCAAATAATGGGTTGGTGGTCGTGGAAGTCGGGGGCTCTCAACCTCCAGTTAATGTGAACGATGGGCAGGGTGGTGCTCCCATATATCAGGATGAGTTTGCAGGCGCTCCGAGAATGACAGCTAATCAGGCAAATGCACAAAGACGAAGGGTAGATCGTCAGTTAGCGAGGCGACGAAATCCAGCTGCTGCTGCTGCCCAACCTCCCGGAAGGACTCCAAGGCCAGTAACACCCGGAGCTGTGGGAGCTGAACCCGGAGCTGTGGGAGCTGAACCCGGAGCTGTGGGAGCTGCACCCGGAGCTGTGGGAGCTGAACCCGGAGCTGTGGGAGCTGCACCAGGAGCTGTGGGAGCTGCACCAGGAGCTCCCACAGCAACTGCCAACTGTACCCCAGCGCCCACCCCGACGGCACCGGTATCGAATCCCGGAAACAGTACTACAAACAAAGCAATCATATGCCTTACCGAATTTCGAAAAAGGGATCTCTGCGATCCTACCACCAACCGAGCGCTGATCACCGAGTGTGAGCACTTAAAGACCATCGCCGAGCAAGTTAAAGACGACAACGAAACCAGCGGCTTCGGCGTCGTCGATCCTCGTGAATCCCGCCGCGAATCCATGGACAAAAAGATTACCTGTAACCTCCGAGCAAGCTACACAGTAGACTACCGGGCCTGTGTCCGAGCGCTGAACCTCTACAACGCAGTTGTAGTTGCCGAGCTCGCTATGAACACCACCCAGCGAATCCAAACAGATCTCCGTAACCAAGACCTTCAGCGTGATGTTACCCAACGCGCGGCCCAAGGTGATACCCAAGGTGCAGCGATGGATGCCAGCATTCAAAGCCAACAGCAGCAGCGGAGCCAAAACCAAGTCAAACTCATGGCCTTCGGAACCGCAGTGGTCGCTCTCGGTGGGGCCGTAGTGGGCTTCCCGGGCGAAAGTGCCGCTGTCGCTTACTGCGGGAACTGTCAGCCCACAGTCCGCTCAAACCGCTCCTCCATCCTCGGGAACTCAGAGGCCAAGTCCGCACTCATCATGGCCGCCGCCGAATACGCTTCCAAGGCGATCGCTGCAGGCTTTGCCATGAGAGGAAACGAGAGCAACATCGCCGCGGTAGAAGCCGCGAAGAAGGCCACGGAGCAAGAGCAACAGGACCTCATGCTCGAGCCCTGCCAGTTTAATCCTACCGATCCTGCCTGTCTTCGAAGTGGTAATCGAGTCGCCGGCAGCGGGTCCTTCCGGACCGGCGATTTCGACATGGGCGGTGGCGGCGGGAACAACGCCTTCAATATGGATCCCGAAGCTACAGAAGTAACCGATCCAGTCGCTGGAACGAACCTCGATGCCAATAACCCGGTGGCCGGGGTGAACTCGCCATTCGTAGACAGTGCAAAAATTGCAAATGACATTCTAAATCCTGCCGGAGCAGCACAAAGCCAGGCCAGTGGCGGAGCTCAAGGTGGTGCTGCCGCTGGTGGTGGTGCCGGCGGTGGAGCAGGAGGCGGAAGCGCTTCCCTAGGGAGCGATCTTCAGGGTAAAGATAACGACGGTGATAAAGAAGCTCAGATCAAAACCAGCAAAGTCTCTGGTATGTACGGCGCTGCCGGCGGGGGAGGCTTTAAGGGTGTCTCTGGCGGTAAGGACGAAGCGAACCCATTCAATAGCCTTTTTGACCAGCAAGGAGGTCCTGCTGGAGGTGTTGAGGAAGACCGCTCGATCGCGTCCGGTGACATCGATGGGAAGGCCTCTGGACTTTTCGAGAAAATTTCACGACGCTATACTCAGATCCAGGCCGACAAAAGGATCGAGGCCAAAAACCTCGAATAACCATGACTGAGAATACGACATTTGAATACGAAGTGCTCATCCGTGAGTTCCATCTAGATAGTTTCGGGCACGTGAATAACGCTGCCTACGTCATGCTTTATGAGGAGGCCCGCTGGGACTTCATCAACAAGAATGGCTTTGGCCTGGATCACATCCAAAAGTATCAGGTAGGGCCGGTCATCCTTGACCTCTCCGTGCGCTTTAAGCGTGAGCTTAAAAACCGAGAGCTCATCAAAATTACCTCCCGTACCATCGAAATCCTTAGTCCGAAGATCATGGTGCTCGAGCAGGCCATGGTACGGGCCGACGGAAAGATCGCTTCCGAGGCGAAGTTTACCGTTGGGTTCTTTGACATGCGCGAGCGCAAGCTCACTGACGCGAGCCCCGAATGGCTCCGGGCATGCGGAGTCAAATAAGAAGGGCCCAAAAATGGGCCCCTCTCGTTGCTAAATGATTTCAAGTTCAAAAGAAGCTTAGTAACTTCCCTCATCGCAGTATCCGTCCCCATCATTATCAGAGCAGTCGCTCCTTTCGTCTGGGTAGGTCGTGTTGTCGTCTTGAGTGGACCCCTGATAATAAGAGTCATCGTAGCTTGGCGTTGAGTAGTCAAAGCCGTAGTCACGGTAGGTCTCAGCACAGAAGTAACGGTTGTCGTTCATTTGGTAATTGAGCTGATCACGCTGGACGGAGCAGCTGTCATAGCCCGAGTTACAGATCTGATTCCAGTAAGTCTGAACGACCCGGTGATCGTACTGATCAACGAGTTGGTAGTTACAGGTATCAACTGTTGAGTAGCGGTAGCGGTAACCGTTGTAGACGTAGTAAGGGTAGTTGTCGATCGTCCAGTAGCCGTTGTTGTAACCTGTGGTAGACCAGAAGATCCAGTGAGCATAAATGTAGTTTGGAGACGTCCTGTAGGCGTAATTGTACCAGTCGGAGGTATGGTAGTAGCGAACCGAGTGGTAGTACGGAGTTCTGTACGGGACGTGGTTGTAAGGCGAGTAACGGTATGGGTTGTAACCGTAGGGCCTGTGGTAATCCGGTCCACCGTAGGTATTAGGTCTTGGACGGTACTGAGGATAAGGACGGGTAACAACCGGCCCTCTTGGGTTTGGATTATAGCGTGGTCCCCGAGGTCTTGAATCCGGGTAAGGACGGTATGTGCCGCCACCTGGGTTCGGGTTGTAGCGTGGCCCGCGTGGCCGTGAATCAGGGTATGGACGGTAAGTGCCGCCGCCTGGATTCGGGTTATAGCGTGGCCCGCGAGGTGTTGGGTTAGGGTTTGGACGGTAAGTACCGCCGCCTGGGTTTGGATTCGGGCGGTAGGTACCGCCGCCTGGATTTGGGTTATAGCGTGGTCCCCGCGGTGTGGAATCTGGACTCGGACGATAAGTACCGCCGCCTGGATTCGGTGATGGCCGATAGCCACCGCCGCCGCCCCCTGGATTAGGGTTGTAGCTTGGGCCTCGAGGAGTCGAAGGTCCTGGTGATGGTCGGCCTTGTCCACGATCCGGGTTAGGATTGTAGCGCGGTCCCCGGGTCTGGGCTTCGGCCTCAGTTCCTACGACTAACGTCGATAGAAAAAGAGCGATGGCAATAAACGACTTCATAATGCTTCTCCATTTATGAGTAAGAGTCAGTAGTATCTCAGTACCCTTAATTCGAATTTTTTGAAACGTGTTTTTACTTACGGCCATGGCTGAGGCCACAGGATTTTAAGTCATGAGAAGAACGTGGATTTAATCTTAACTCAAGAAATTTTTACAGACCCTTCTGTAAGGTCGGTCCATCTGAAGAGAGATGCTGGGGCCAGAGTGACCCTGAAAAATGACTTAAGGAAGATCAACGTTGAGCATGAAGCGCTGATAAATCTCCTCCGCTTGGTCCAAAAGAACACTCTTCAGAATCAGCTCGCTCTCGAAAATGTTTTTCCGAAAGAGTGTAAAATTGTAAGATTCGAGAAGACCAACAGAGAGTGGAGAGTAGGAGAGGTGCCAAAGCTCGGGAGCGACACCTCCGCGGTCGGTTTCATAGGGACGATAGAACCCGTAGGCCTCTGAGGCCGCGATCCGTTCATCAAGCCAATTGTGGAGGGGGGCCGCCGGGCCATCTTGTGTCACCTCGGAGGGAATGAGTTTCACATCGCCCTTAATTTGGGTTCTTTCATCGAAAACATCAATGTCTGTGCCCCAGTGGTGGCGAGATCCCCCAGGGACTGCGGACCAGCGGAGGATGGCAAATATGATCTCTGTAGGTGACATCACTTCGAAGACGAGTGGCCTTCCGCTCTCATCTAGAAGTGGACGTTGTCCAGAGGCCTTGGCGTTCCAAATGCTCTCTTGCCGCTGATAGTCCCGGAAGGCACTGGCGACTGAAAGTTCAAACCCTGCGTCTCTCGCATCTTCTCTGAGTCTAAGGAAGTCTCTAAGCATATCTTTGTGAAGGAGATGATTCGTCCCTTCAAGGCAAACCAGGTGCTCCTGAGTCTTCCCTAAAAGGAGGTCCACATTCATGGGCCCGCAGGTCTCGTGGCAGGAGCACCGGCAGCAGCAGGTGAGGCCGTAGTAGGCTCTTCAAACAGCCGCCTCATCCCGCTTCGTTGATAACGGATCGTGAGAACCTCGAAGATACTGGCCGAAGAAGAGTTGATGTCGCTGCCATTCGCGCTGTAGTCGAGATTTTGGTTCATAGCAGCTGCGACTTGATTACTCTGTAAGGCCGCATCTTCTGCCGAGATACCGAATTCAAGGTTTTCGGGTTGAGGGCGACCTGCCCCACCGCCGACGGCCTGGGTATTGCCTGAAACCGCATTTGGCGACGTTGGTTCTTCGAGTTCTCTCTCTAGGGCCCGCGCTGCTTCTCCGGCATTTGACGGCATGTTAGATGAGTTATTTCCGAGAAGACCACTGCCGCTCACGCCTAAACTTCCACTTGCTTGCCGAAGGCGGTTCTCAAGATCTGCCGTTGCTTTATTTTTATTCTTGCGCAGATTAGCGAGCGCTGGATGGGCCTCCACTTTCTTCTTCAGGGCCTCAAGCCTTGCCGCCTGACTTGCGAGGGCACCACTGTTAACGTTACCGGCACTTGTCGAGCCATTTGCCACTTCATTCAGAGGCTGGAGTGAGGAGTTTAGCATCGACATGGTTCCCGCACCCACTCCAGTGAGGCCGCCTGCACTGACCTTCATGCACGTGTTGGTCTTACGGCAAGAGCAGGCCACGTCCGCCTTGTTTTGGTTGTTGATACAGATCTTGGCGTTATTGGCAGGCTTTGCGAGGTAATTTGTCTCAGTGAGATTTTTCCCGGCCCAGAGGTTTTTACAAACCGTCGAATTGTTCCGCGCACTGTTGCGCTGGTTGTCGGCAGTGTAGCAGTAACACTCCGGCTTACCTGGGTCGCTTCGATCTTCAGATTTACATGTGCTGATCGCGCCGGAGGCACTCTCGAATTCGGATTTCATTTTCCGCAAAAGAGCGGCCCTCTTCTTCGAAGCTTCGGCTTGGCTGCCGGCATGGCTCATCATCACAAGCGACATCCCTGCCATGAGGCCTGCGAAGATTGTGCGAGTGATGGGCGTGATATAATTTGCGGCAAACATGCCAGCGGCTGCACCGGCCACAGCACCCACCCCTATCCCTATGAAATCAATTCCCTTACCTTCGTGCTGACGAAATACCTGAGCCGCGTTGGTGTCCACACTGTTTGATTTCTTTTCCTCGGCGTGAGCACTTGGTATCGGTGAAACATTCGTCATCACGGTTAAGGTGAAGGCCTTGAACAGGTCGAAGTAGTCTTGATTCTCAACTTCAAACTCCCTGAACTCTGATTTCATTTCGGCATAGTACTCTAGTGTTGGGGAGGAGTGTGAAAGGGTCATGGCATAGCGGTTGACGAAAAGAGAGGCGAAGTCGGTTGAGTTTTCTATGTTGGATGTGAAGCGGTGGGCGAAGACTGGAGAGCGGTCACCATTAATGTAGTATTCAAAGAGGCCTGCTTCAGCAGGCATTAGCATAGTTGTCGCGTTTGTTCCTGATACTGGCGTTCTGGATTCCCAATTATTCTGTGGAGTACCTACAGCATAAATTTTCGTGGCCGGGCTCCCTGTTGGTGATCCCCCCTCTGGCGCAGACATGCTTGCTGCAGCCGGCCTACAAATATTCGCCAACCTACTAGTATTAGTCGTATCATCCGCAATAATCTCAAGCCCCGAGATCACCGCCGATGCCGTGAACGCGAGTCCCGCGATCATGTACGTCATTTTCTTAAAGTTCGCAGCTTGGGCCAGAGAGTCCTCCGCTTTGGCCAGCATCTCAAAAGCCTGCCCTTGAGCAGTATTGCTCGCCTGGCGAATTTTATCTTTATCCCCATTAGCATCCGTTGGGTTAACAATCTTTCCCCAATCTTCTTTGATCTTCGCAAGTCGACTTCTGTGCTGGTAGTTCGCCCAATTGTCTCCGATGACAAATGCGGCAGAGCCTGCGACCATCGTCCAAAATGAGGCAGAAGCACAGGTTGAAGTGGCGGTGGAAGTGGCACCCACAGCAACCGCCAATGGCCCCGCCACCGCGGCCGCATTCCCAATCGTACTCATAAACCCACTAGAACTCTTAAGTCCCGGAGCTTCCCCCGCCGAAACCTTCTGATCAAATTCCTGAAGCGCATTCCGCTTAATACAATCCGCATCCCCATTACAACTCGCTGTCGCGTTCATCACCCGTGCCGTCTCATCTTTCGTCAGGCATCGGTTCAGGTTACTGTCGAACTGCATCCCCGTTGGACACGACTGGTCCGCCCGGACGGTCTCTACCAGAAGCGAGAGGTTGGGACTCACCGGACCGACGATGAGTTCAAGGCAGAGGAGGAGGGTGATGAACCGGAAAGTTGACTTCATGAAATCCTCAAGGTTTTAAGTTCTTTGAATTATTATAACTTCAAGCACTTCTCTCTCCCTAGTGCGAAGACTTTTCCCATCCCCAAGGGATTTTAAGACGTCCCATGACCCCAGTGGTTCCAGAGGGTTAGGATGTCTTTTTGCCATAGGCACTCCAAGGGTTCCTGAGCTAGAATGTTGACATTAAAAGTTGGCACAAATGACTAAGTTCTTCCTCCTCTTACTCGCTCTCCCCCTGAACCTCTACGCCCTGGACCTTAAGGTCGGCGATATCCTGCTTCAGCCCCTGGACTGCTCGTCCTGTGATCTTATCGAGGTCCAGGAAAGGACCATCTACTCTCATATGGGACTCGTCATTCAGGTCGTGCCGCGGATTGAAGTCATTGAGGCCTTAGGCTCGGTTAAGCGGCTGCCTCTGGCCGAGTTCGCCAAGAAGACTGAATCCGGCGAGCGCCTCGCAGTCATCCGTTTCCGAAACGATGATCTTGTTGCCTATCTCGGAGCGAACCAGGCCCGCCTCTCCCAGTACTTTGATCAAAGCTTCAGAGGTCTTCCTTACGACGTTGAATTTTTATGGAATAACGTCGGCCCAGATGGGAAAGAGAAACTTTACTGTTCCGAAATGATCACTAAGCTCCTCTCGTCCTTCACTGGTGTGGAGCTTCCCATTAAGCGCATGCGCTTTGACGTGAACCGCGACGCCTGGGTCGAGTATTTCCGTGGCACTCCTCCCGATGGCAAGTGGGGCAATTCCCCGGGAGACTTCGAGCGCTCTGATCTTTTCTATCTCGTCGGAGAGCTATGAAGCTCTGGCTCGAGAAGCTGCGCCTCGACCTCACGGTCAACTGGAAACTTTCGCGCAATCAAACGACGGTGAAGGAGAACTTCCTCGTCTACCTCGAGACACCTTTGGGGATTTTCCGCTCTGAGATTGCTCCCAACCTCCGCTACGGCGAGAGCACCGAAAATATCCAGCGAGCGTTTGACGAATGGTCCCACTCCGTTGACCTCTTAACGATCACCGACTTAAATTCTCTCATGCTCGCCACCCAGAAACTTAAACTCCACGCCCTGTCATTCGGCGTTGAATCAGTCCTCGTCTCTTTCTTGGCCCGGCAACAAAACCTCTCGATTACCCAGTTCTTAAACCTCCCTGCACCCCAGATTCGAGAAACATCTTTTTCTATGCCCATCATGCCGGTTGGCGAGATCGCTCCGTACCTGAGGCCCTTGTCCCGCTTTAGGTCATTAAAAATCAAGGTCAACGCCGAGACTGCTGTGGATATGCTGAGTGAAATCCGCAAGGAGACCAAAGCCCGTTTGCGCGTTGACGGGAACGAGGCCTGGACAGACTTCGATGAATTCCTTCGCTTCCAGGAATCACTTAAGGGTATGAACATCGAATTAATCGAGCAACCATTCCCGTCCTCCATGGCGGCCGAATACCGGGAACTCAAGGTCCGGACTCCCTACAAACTCCTCGCCGACGAATCCATAGAAGACCTCGGTGACTTCGCTGAGCTCTCCCGGCAGTTTCATGCGGTTAACATCAAGCTCATGAAGGCCGGCTCCCTGGTGCGCGCGCGGGATCTCTTGCTCGAAGCAAAGTCTCATGGTCTTGAGGCCATGCTCGGTTGCATGATCGAGACGACGATTGGAATTTCTTACGGAATGCTTTTTACGGGTATGGTGGAGTACGTTGATTTGGACGGGTTTCTGCTGGTGAAGGATGAGCCCTTCCACCTCGTATCCGAAGCGGAAGGACTCTTAAAGCTTATCTAGTGGTGGCCCTGGCCGTGAGCGCCGTGAGCGTGACCGTGAGACATTTCGTCTTCAGTCGCCGGGCGCATGCCCATGATCTCGACGTCAAAGAAGAGGTCTTTGCCGGCCATAGGATGGTTGCCATCGACTGTCACTTCTTCGGTCTCGATAGTCATGATGGTGAAAACCGGAGAGTGCTGATCATTGTTGACCTGGAACTGATCGCCAACCTGGAGATCTGCGTCCGGTGGAAACTGAGTCCGCTTAACTTTCACCACGAGCTCTGGGTTGATATCACCATAGGCATCTGTGGCCTTAACTTCAATTTTGCGCTTATCGCCAACGTTCATGAGAGCAATAACCCGCTCAAGGCCCGGGATAATCTGCTGGGCGCCTTCGAGGAAATAAAGTGGCTCGTCACCGATAGAGGAGTCCAGGGTGGTTCCCGTCTTATCCGTCAAGGTGTAGTGGAAGCCAATAACACGTTTCATAGTAACTCCAAGTTTAAGGTCAGCTAATCTTTCTGACTATTGATAAGCAAAGCTCTTTATTTCGGGAACGCTCTTCAATCTGGTCAACGGTGAGTTTCGCAAAGACACCGGAAACAAGGGAGAAGGCCTCCCCGGTCGTATCGAATCTCCTCTCAAGAGGCAAGGGAATTGAGAACGTTTCCCGGAGATCACTCCAGAACTTTTCTTCCACTGCTGCTACGGCCACGTAATGCCCCTCCAAAGTGCGATAGAGAGAGTAGCATGGATAGGCGCCATTATGCAGGAATTTTGTCTTCTTTTGATCCCTTAAAGTCTTCGACCAGAAGGGGTGAAGGATCGCATCTGCCGTATCGTGAAGATAAGAGACTGATTTAACAAATTGCTTAGTCCGCATGACTTCGATGATATTCGCTAGGAGCTGTGTCGCAACTTGCTGGCCGAAGGCGATTCCGGCCACTGGCAGGAAAGGAGGCGGCACAATCGCAGCGTCTTCATGGGCCACGTGAAGGGAGAGATAGCCGCTGATCGCTAAGGCGTTGAGGTCATGCATCGCCTTGTTATGCGTCGATGAAGCCTCGAGCTCAACTACCGCGAGTTCGAATTCACTGAGTGTGGCATCTGAGAGACCCAGCGTCTCGCGCAGTTTGGGCCCCAGTGAAAGAAGCAATCCCTGAGATCCTTTGAGGAGCTCAAGGACCTGTGCCTTCGCATCCGGGCCCTTGAAATCCAAACGGACAATCTGCTTTTTCTGATTGAGCTCGTCGTACCAGTTCTCAAAGCTCTGGTCGAAGGCCGAGAACATGCCAGAAAGGAAGGGGTCCTTGTGCTTGATGTCCTCAACCTTGATGACTTCGGCCCCGAGGTCCGCCAGAATTTTCCCTGCCAAGGGCCCGGGTAAACGGTGGGTGAAGTCGAGAATCCGGATACCCTTAAGCATTCGGGGCGTCCTTCGGTCGGAAGAGTTCGTTGAAGTGCTCAAGGCCCGTGCCGCTCACTTCACAAGCATTCGAAGTACAGATTTGATATGAGCCATCTTTACGATCATGGTAGTCCATGATGAAGCGTGAAAAGAAGTGCGAGCGGATTTCAAGAAACTCAGGCTTATCCAGCCATTCGACCGGAACTTCGACTTTACGGAACAGGTGAAGCGGATACGTCAGTGCCCGTAGTCCCTCGCCATGACCCAGCGGATTTGTGAGAATGAATTGTCCGAAATCCTCGATCTTGGCCTTGAAAACCTCCGCCGGCGAAAACTCTGCCCGGAACACGCTGAGACGCGCCAGGAGGTGAACCAGGGTCATGGCACTTGAGCGGTAGGACTGATCGAAGAGAGGCGCCTGAAGGTTGTCCACTCCAGGAGTCGGCGCTGCCACCGACGTAAGATAGATTTCCCCATCCACGACAAAGTTTTTCAGGATAAAGTCTGAAGTCTCGAACGCATTCGTCTTAAACGTCTCGTTTCCGGTGATCTCGTAGAGCCTGAGTTGCGCATCAGCGAAGTTCACATAATCTTCAAGGTAGAGGGCCTGTCTCAGAATTGTGTTGGAGTGCCGCAGGACATGCTTGCCTGTCTCGTCCGTATGAATAAATTCCTTAAGGCAAGGCTCCACTGTGAGTTTAATAAGTTCAAACGCCTGGTTCTGAATGACGTCGATGGGACAGTACTGAACCACGTCAGTGAGGGCCGATAAGATGAGATAGTTCCAGGCCGCGAGCCCCTTTCTATCCGTCGCCGGGGGCATCCGAAGCTTCCTCTGCTCCAGCAGCCGCCGACGGATTTCCCGGACTTCCTGCCATCCGTCTTGAGTGTAGAACTGCGCTTTATGCTCGGGGTTGAGTGAGAGGACATTTAGGCCATGGGAGAAGTTTCCCTTCTCCGTAATATTAAACCACCCAAGGTACTGTTCGAGTTTAATCTTCTGTTCCGGCGGAGCTTCTTCAAAGCTCGCTTCGAACTCTTCTTTTGAGAAGGTAAAGTAGAGACCCTCTGTTCCCTCGGAATCGGCGTCCTGGGCACTGAAGAAAAAGTTCTCGTCCGCCAGCATCTCTGTTTTCAGGTAATCAAGGGTCTGAAGGATGCCGTCAAAAATCGTTGGTGCAGGATAGAACTGGGAGACCTTGGCGAGGACCTTTAAAAGGCCTGCCTGGTCATAGAGCATTTTTTCAAAGTGCGGCACGAGGAATTTATCATCCGTCGAATAGCGGTGAATTCCGCCCTTGGCATGATCGTAGAGGCCTCCGAGGAGCATGCGTTCGACTGTTTCAACAATGTGCTGACCCTGGTCCTGCGGAATCATGCCTTCGAGGATCTGCTCCGCGGCCCATTCATAAAAAGAGAAATGAGGGAACTTTGGTGCCTGTCCATAGCCACCATTCGTCGCATCCGCATAGGTCTTAAGGGCATTAAGGACAGCTGACGGCGCAGGGAAGTGGTTCTTATACTCGATCCGCTTCTCCAAGACCTGAGGCTTACGTATCTCCTCCGAGAGTTTGGTGGCCCCCTCAAGAATCTGAGCTGGATTCGAACGCCAAGCCTCCGCGATCTGCTTGGCCAGGTCCAGGAACCCAGGCATTCCCTGGCGGGGCTTGTCAGGGAAGTAGGTCCCGGCGAAAAAAGGTTTCCCCTCGGGTGTGAGGAAGACGGTAAGGGGCCAGCCACCCCGCCCCGTCATCAGTGAGCAGGCCGCCTGATAATAATTATCGAGGTCGGGATACTCCTCACGATCAACTTTGATTGAGATAAAGTGATCATTTAAAAATGCTGCTGTTTCCACATTCTCGAAAGATTCATGGGCCATCACATGGCACCAGTGACAGGACGAGTAGCCGATTGACAGAAATATGAGCTTGTTTAGTCCCTTCGCTTGTTCAAGAGGTTGCTTCCCATAGGGAAACCAATGAATTGGATTTTCAGCGTGTTGCTTAAGATAAAGAGAATTTTCAAAACCTAATTTATTTTCGCTCATAAAACCCCGGAATTTGGTGGAGGGATCGTGGATGGTAAAATTGCTTCATTAATCTTCAATGAGTTATCCAAGCTTGGTCAAGGTAATTTGCTTTTTAAGACCGGGTTGGATATAAGCGAGGGAGTATGGAAAAAACGACCGGAGAAGCTATTGTCCTTAAGACTCTTAGCGTCTCGGCGGAGGACAAGACTGGAAGACCCACTTCCGGAGCTTTCTTCTCCACCTACAAAATTCCGCTCCTGGCCCTCCTCCTCTTTAGCGCCTTCGCGCTCCGTGCTCTGTATCCCGAAACCTTTCATTTTGGGTTTAAGCGGCAAAAGACTTACCGCTTCAAGAGCGACAGCCTGGGTTTTTTCATCGGGGACATAGGTTTTTTTAACAACAACACTTATGACGAGGCCGAGAAGCGCATCGTAGAGCTCTTTCCTTTAAAGCTTCAGAAGAAAGTGAACAAGGTCATCCGGCCGGTTTTAGTTCTTTGTGAAAAGCATCAGCTGGACCCTTTTTGGGTGCTTTCCGTTATGTGGACGGAGTCACACTTTAAGCATGAGTCGACGTCTAAGAAGGGTGCCCGTGGGCTCATGCAGCTCATGCCTCAGACCTACTTTGAGACTCTCTCCGAGATGAAAACCAAGGGTGTATTCCTGGAATCAGATCGAGGCGAGGATTATTTGCGCTACCACTATGGTCCTGCGTTCTACTCTCTAGGGTATTCAACTCTGGTGTCCAAGCTTAGGAACCTTGAAGTTGGAATTTACTACCTGAAAGGTCTTCTCGAAGCTTTCAATAACAATCACTATTACGCCACAGTCTCTTACAACATGGGCCCTTATTGGACCAAAAGTCAGTTGCGGAATAATCTCCCCGTTGGGAAAAAGAATAATTACCTGAACAAGGTACTTCAGAACTACTATCATATTACCAAAACCTTGAGCCAAAATTCGAATGTCACCTTCATCCCGCGAATCTGAGCTTCCCCAGCTAAGGGAAGCACTTCTTCAACTTAACTCCGAATTTTTTCTCACCATCGCTGAACGACGGTCACTCACGTTGAGGATCCAGAGCATCAAGGACGCCGGGGGGCGGTACGCCCATTACGATCCTGATCGTGAAAAAGAAATTTTCGCTCAGTTTCTGCCGCAACTTAAAGTTCTATCGATCCGCGAGCTGCTGGCCTTTTCACTGGTGATGGAAGATCACGCCATGGCCATGGCCCCGGGATCCTATCCTGCCTGGTCTCTTTGCCCCCACTTGGTTGGGCCACGGCTCGAAGTTTATGAAATGATCAATCCTCTGCTCCTTAAAATTGCTCGTTCCGATTTCTTTCAGCGTCTCTCCCTCAACCCGGAATTCAGTTTTTTAAACGACTTCTGATTGCCGGACTGGTCCTGAATCCCTAATATTTAGCCTTATGAAAAAAGATCAAGTTATCGCTTTAGACGGTCCATCAGGCAGTGGTAAATCCACTGTGGCCAAGTCCGTCGCACAAAAACTAGGACTCATCTACATCGATACCGGTGCCATGTTTCGTGCGGCCGCCTATGCTCTTCAGCACACGGGCATTGATTTCACTAAATCACTCTTAGAGAGGTCGGAAGAAGAGACTATCGAGAAGTTTTTCCATGACCATCGCTTTCAGTTCGCTCCGCTCCCTGGAGTTCTTATCCTCCTCGATAACTTGAACCTCACGGATGTTATCCGCGAGCACCATGTCTCTAGGCTCGCGTCTCAAACCTCCAAGCACCGGGTCGTTCGTGATTTTCTCAAGGCCTGGCAAAGAGATATTGTCCGAGACCGACCCGCTATTCTTGACGGAAGAGACATCGGAACTGTTATTTTTCCGAACGCTGCCTTAAAAGTTTTCCTCACGGCCTCCCCGGAAGAGCGTGCGGGACGTCGTTTTGAAGAACTCAAAGCACGAGGCCAGGCCGATGTTGAATATGCTACAATTCTAAGCGATATCAAAGAGCGCGACTCTGAAGATATGAATAGGCCCATCGCCCCGCTCAAAAAAGCCCAAGATGGCCTCGAAATCGACTCGACTGGTAAAAACATCACCCAGATCGTTGATGAGATTATTTCCCTCTGGAACGAACGAAAGGCAAGTCCATGAAACTTAGTCAGGAAAACTTCGAAAAAATCATCGATCGCTTCCAGTCTCTGAAACCCATCCTCGTTGTGGGAGACCTCGGTGTGGATAAATACACCTTTGGAGAAGTCAAACGAATCTCTCCTGAAGCCCCTGTTCCAGTACTCGAGGTGCAGAAAGAGTGGAACAAGCTGGGCCTGGCGGCCAATGTGTCCGATAACCTCAAAAGCCTTGATACCGCTTCAACCCTTTGTGGGGTCATAGGTGACGATGCGAGGGCCAACTTGGTCGAGAACCTACTCGAGGAGCGGGGCCTTAAAACCTGGGGCCTCGTTCGAGACCCGGCCCGGCACACGACTTATAAAGAACGCGTGACAACGGCGACCCAGCAGATCTGCCGGATCGACTATGAAACAAAGGACTCGATTTCCGAAGACATTTCCCGGCGGATCGGTGGTCGGATTGAAGAGTTTGCCCAAACTCACGCTGGCGTCATCATCGAAGACTACGGGAAAGGTCTTTTGAGCGAAGGCCTATGCCAGAAGATCATCCGCCATTTCAGGGAACGGCAGCTTCTGGTGGCTGTAGACCCCTCCAGGTCCACTCCTCCTCTATGGTACCAGGGGGCAACTCTTCTCAAGCCGAACCGGGCCGAAGCGCAAATGATGGTCGAAGCCTTGGGCCACTTTAAAGAACGTAGACTCGAAAGTATCGCCGCCATCCTGGTGGATAAGCTCAAACTAGAGAAAATTATTATCACGCTTGGGGCCGACGGCATGGCCATGCTGGACACTACGCTCGATGGGGAGCTTAAAATCATCCCGACTGCAGCTAACGAGGTGTTCGACGTTTCGGGTGCCGGTGATACAGCAATTGCCGCCATCAGTTCCTCACTTTTGTCCGGAGCAACTCTTGAGGAAGCCGCTTGGATTGGTAACTGCGCCGCGGGCGTCGTCGTAAGAAAGCGCGGAACCGCCCTTTGCTCACAACAGGAACTCCGTGATTATTTCCAAAATCTCTTTTCACTCATGAGCTGATGCTGACCACGACGATGCCTTCTCCAGGACTCGTGTTTGGAAGTTTTCTTTTCCGAACAGACCTCCATACGGGGGACTCTTGGCGCAACCTTTGGGAAGCTGAATTTGGTCCTTCTCTTGCTTTCACTCCTTCAGCGAATCCTCTCTGCGAATACTACGCCGTCGAAATGGGGACTCCCTTATCGCGAATTTTTTTCATGTCAGTGACACCCTTCCCTAGGGAATACCTCTTGTCCACCAAGCTCCTCGCCTTGGGTTGGGAGAAAAAGTACGCCTCTCAAGGAGCAAGGGAGGTCAACGTGGATGTGGGCTTCTTGTCTCCAGAGAATTTTATTCTCGCAACGACCAAGAATTATGCTCACCGGATCTACCTTGGACAAAATATCTTCGCTGATCTTACCTACTATTTTTCTCAAGGAGACATTGGGGTGCTGCCGTGGACGTATCCTGATTACTGTGACGAGGAAAAGAAGAACTTTTTCCGATGGGCGCGTGGACTTCTTCTAGAGGTCCGGAATCGCTGACTCGTCATGTTATTCTGACCAGTGCTTTTCATTTAGGACCCATGTTGGTACCCTTTTTCCGAAACTTACCAAAGGAACCTCATGTTAGTTCTCGAGTCTCTGCTCGCTGATTTCACTCAGGAGCTGAAAGACATTCATAAGATTGCCGACCTCCTCAACCTTAAGGCCAAGTATATCGGGAAGCAGGGGCCTCTGGCCGATGTCATGAAAAACCTCAAGGACGCAACTCCAGAAGAAAAGCGCACCATCGGCGTTCGGGCCAACGAGCTAAAGCAGGCGATCGAATCTCTCGTCGGGCATAAGATGCAAGAGCTTGAGTTGCAGGAGATTAATGCTGGGCTGGCGATCTCAAAAATTGATGTTTCGCTCACCGATTCTGTGATCGAGAAAGGCCTTCAGGCCGCGGGGTACCACCCAGTGACGATCGTTCAACAGGAGATTGAAGACATCTTCATTTCCATGGGCTTCGAGGTTCTTGATGGCCCGCACATCGAGGATGAGTACCATAACTTCGAAGCGCTCAATATTCCTGCCTCTCACCCTGCTCGTGACATGCAGGATACCTTTTGGTTCGCTGATAAAAAGCACCTCCTCCGAACCCACACATCAACGATTCAGATCCGTGGTATGAAGGAGCGTAAGCCACCCTTCCGATTCGTCGGACCCGGTAAGGTCTTTCGCTGCGAACGCACCGACGCCTCTCACGAGATGGTCTTCCATCAGCTGGAAGGAATGATGGTAGGGGAGGACGTTTCCGTGGGAAATCTGATCTACTTCATGAAAACCCTTCTCTCCGAGATCTTTAAGCGCGACGTCGAAGTTCGGTTGCGGCCAGGGTTCTTCCCTTTCGTCGAGCCCGGCTTTGAACTCGACATCAAATGCTTGATCTGTGCTGGTAAGGGCTGCTCCGTTTGTAAGCAGGTCGGCTGGGTCGAACTCCTCCCTTGCGGGCTGGTTCATCCAAACGTTCTAAAGGCCGGAGGCATTGACCCCGAGAAGCACTCGGGCTTCGCCTTTGGTCTTGGTCTTGATCGACTTGTCATGATGAAGTACGGGATCGACGATATTAGGTATCTCCATGCAGGAGATCTCCGTTTCAATTCACAATTTAAATCATTCTAGGAAACACATATGCTCATTTCACTTAATTGGATTAAAGACTTCGTCAGTCTCCCAGACCTCACACCTAAAGAGCTCGCCTCTCGTTTTACGCTCACAACGGCCGAGGTTGAGGACGTACTTGTCAAAGGAGCTGCCTTGAAGCCTATCCTTTGTGTCGAGATCAAGTCCTTAAGGCCCCACCCTGATTCAGACAAACTCAATCTCGTCACCTTTGATTATGGCCAGGGCCAATTAAAGGAAGTCGTCTGTGGGGCACCCAACGTTCGCGTTGGATTGCGTGTGCCTTATGCTCCCATTGGGACGACTCTACCCAATGGCATGACTCTTGAGCCCAAAAAGATCCGTGGAATTCTCTCGGACGGTATGCTCTGCTCAGAAGCAGAGCTGGGCCTTGAGGGAGGGAAAGGTGGTCTTATGGAGCTAACCGCAGACGCGATCTCTGGAACTCCACTGCCAGATTACCTAAAACTTGAATCGGATGTAATCCTGGATGTCGACAATAAATCCCTGACTCATCGTCCAGACCTTTGGGGTTACCTAGGTCTTGCCCGCGAATTCGCTGCCGGGCACCGGATACCTCTTGTGAATCGCTTCGATTCCTCATGGGAAAAGAGAATACAGTCTAGGTTCACGACTGACCCTGCTCCCGTGGGAGTGGAAGTTTCTGGGGATTCTTCTTGCTGGGCCTATTACGGTCTTTCCCTCGACATTCCCCGTATGACAGAAACCCCTTCCATTATACGGACTCGTCTTGAGGCGGCTGGACTGCGTTCTATTAACCTTATCGTCGATCTTTCCAACTACGCGATGGTGGAACTCGGTATCCCGAACCATATCTTCGACCGGTCTAAGATCTCCGGATCAAGGGTTTTCATCCGGCGCGCATCACCTGAGCTTCGCTTCACAACCCTGGACGGCCAGGAGCGTGAGCTCACCGCCGCAGATACGGTTATCTTCGATGCTGATCGGCCCCTTGTCATTGCGGGCCTTATGGGTGGTCTTGAGAGTGGAGTGACACCTGAGACTACAAAGCTCTTTGTCGAGGTCGCTAATTGGGAGGCCCCGGAGGTGCGTAAAACCTCCGTACGTCTCGGACTTCGCACTGACTCATCCCAGCGCTATGAAAAAACCCTCGATTCAAACCAGTGTTATCGGACCCTCCTTCGCCTCGTGGAACTCATCACCGAGCACTGCCCTGGTGCCACCGTCATTGGTTCACCCACGAAGTATCTCCGAGAAGAAGCGCTTGCAAAGCCATTGTCACTCACGATTACTCGTTCGGAGATCAACCGCAGCCTCGGCATGGAGGTCCCAACTGAGACCGTTCGCGATATCTTCGAGCGCCTCGACTTCAAGGTTAATGAGACTAATGGATCCTTCTTAGTGACAGTGCCGACTTACCGTACAACCAAAGACATTAGCGTGAAGGCCGACCTCATCGAAGAGATAGGTCGGATGATCGGCTTCGATAACATCACACCTGTTTCGCCGATGCTTCCGGTTAAGCCAGTACGTCTTTCATCTGCCAAGCAGTTCCATCGCCGGATTCAGGATTTCCTTGTCATGCAAGGTAAGGCGCTTCAGGTGATGACCTACCCCCTTGTTGGTAAGGAACTTCTCACTCGCGCCCTCTGGCCTGAGGCGAATGAGTCACTTATGCTGGTCAATGCTCTTTCTGTCGAGCAGGATCGGATGAGACCCTCAATGATTCCTTCAGCGATTGAAGTCGCGGCCCACAATCAGAAGCACTACGAAGATTTCGCATTTTTTGAACTCGGACGCAGCTACCTCGGATTCCAGAAAGAGCGAAGTCAGCTACTGATTGCCATGTACTCGAAGAAGTCGAGCCGATTCGTGGAGCTTGAGAACCTGGTAGAAAAACTTTTTGGGCTTCTGAACATCGGCTTCACTTTCGGGCCTCATAATCCAAAGTTTCCAAACGCCGTTTTACCAGCTGCGTGGAATGGAGCTCATCCTAACGAGTACCTCAATATTCAGGTCATGGGGAAGTATGCAGGAGTGATCAATTCGGTTCACCCGCTGATACTTAAGAACTTTAAGATGAAGGGGCACTTATCCCTAGCGGTGATCGATCTGACGGATGTAGAGTCGAAGGAAATCAAAGATAAAACCAAATACCGACAGATCTCCAAATTCCCTACCTCATCGTTTGATGTGACGGTGGTTATGAATAAAGACCTTCCTGCGGCCTCAGTGATGACTGCCCTCAGCTCTTTGAAACAAAAAGAAATCAAATCTAAGGCGATAGTGGATGTTTATCATATGAGCGAAGATCAAAAATCAGTCTCCGTTCGTACGGTATTTGAAGATTCCGAGAAGACACTCACTGCTGAAACAATAAAAGATCTTGAGCAGAATGTTATCCAAGCCCTTGAAAGAGCTGGTTTTCCTGTAAAGTGTTAATAATCAGTTGTTTAGAGAAGGGTTCTTGAAGATTTTTTTTTGAAGTTTTCATCAGAAATCCTTTGACGAACACACAGTGGATCCGTATTATCGCAAAACACTTCACGACACGAAATAAAGCTTCAAGTTAAGATTGTGAAATTCTTTTCATAAATTCTTTTTGAGATTTAGTTTAGATGTACTCATGAGATTCAAACCTCAGGTGTGAAGCCATCTTTGACAATTGAATATGATTATAGTTTTGGTGCATTAATTTGCATCAAGATGAGATGAGAAAGGAACCAGTTTTATTGCCTAGTCTTCCGTAAGATTAAATACTCTTCGGGGTATAGGAAGACGGCATCTCAATTCTTTTGAATTGTAGACTGCTTTTAATCGATAGAACTAAATTCTTTGAACAAA
>JAIYDC010000147.1 GCA_027487685.1 Pseudomonadota bacterium
GCAGAAAGAGCGATGAGAGCAACGAATAAGAAAGTTTTCATGTTATCCTCCTCAGGATGTTTTGAATGGGAATCTTTTGATTCCCGTTTGTTTTGTGAGGAGAATATAATCTGACTCGATGCAGCTTTCGAGTTATATGTTTTGCGCAAGATGATGATGCCTCGAGCTCGTATCCGGTTTCTTGCCTAGCTGAAACGAGGTCCTTTTCCCTTGGTACCCTGGATGGAACACCTATTGTTTAGACAAAAAAGTTTGTAAGGTACTCTTAAATCTTCGGGCGAGGGATCTTTACGGATGCAATTCGACCTAGCGTTCTGTAGTTTTAAAATTTCATTTGGTGCTTTTCATAGGTCTTATTCACGACTGCTTCAGCACAAGGATAGTCAACGTGAATACAGTCTGTATTTCTACGACATGAATACCATGACTCGCTAGCTTTACCTGGGCCAGTGACTCCAAGGAGGTCATAAATTATGCTTAGTAACCTGATTGTACGCAAAAATATTTAAATCGCTTACCTTGTGGTTGTTTCTGGCCGCTGGCCTGGTCATGAAATGTAGAATTCACGATCTGATGTAGAGACTCGTTCCTATTGAGGTGCAACTCGTGGAACAACTCGGTAGCGGTCACTACTAGGATCATGTATGATTTCTTTGCCGCTAGATCGGGCATCGTCATACACGGCGCTGGTCTGGTCGATTCTGCGTTTAAAGCAGGCCTGTGAATCAGAAAAGAGTGTGCAGATTTCAGTTCTATTGCTCAAATTGCAGCTGCCAATTCGTAGCTCCGTGATCCCATTGTAAGTCCCTACGAGGTCTTCGGTGGTTGACTTATCCCCGCGCTCACGATTGCGCTTAAGGTTTCTGGCCTGTTGAAAGTTAGCGTGGCCAATGTTTACGACAAGCATAGTTCCGACTGGGCCCGCGACCATCGGTATCAGAAGAGGTATAAAGCCGATGGGGTTGGCATCATTGCTGATGAAACTCAAACAGCTGGCCCTTTTTTCATGCGAAGGACTCATTTTGTGCTGTGAGTTCTTCGCAACTTATCGTAGCAGGTAAAGGTTTCTGCTTCGGTGAGGGGTCTTAAGTAAAACCGAAGTACAGGGCGATCGCTCCACTCAGGTAAAGTGGATTTAATATCTTTTATGTCATTTAGTAGAAGTATTTCTTTAGAATTCTAAAGATGACAAACTTTTATCTCGTACTTGTCCTTCTCCTTTCATTTGCTACTTCAGCTTGGGGATGGGGACTTAAAGATTTCGGAGAAGAAGTAAGTGCTCCTTCAACCACGGATGCCAAGTATGCTCTTTGGGCCGGCACAGGTCTAACAATCACGCTTGTCATCTTTAAAGACTCTCTGGTTGCTCCTTTTCAGAAAAAGCAGGTTCGAAATCAGACTCTTGGTGACTCAGCTCGCTGGGGAGACTGGATGGGGCAGTTGATCCCGAATGCCCTCTATATAGGCTATATGGGAATCGCCGGTTCTCGCGGAAATCCTGAGGGCCACCGCCGGGCGATTGGGATGTTTAAGGCTACGGCCTATTCCACTTCCGTTACCACAATCCTGAAGTACACAGTCCGAGAACCAAGGCCCATTGATAGACATTGGAAGAACTCTTTCCCCTCAGGTCACAGTACCTCTGCCTTTGCTTTCAGCGGCTATCTCATGGCGGAGCACGAATACGCGGTTGGTATTCCAGCACTCCTTCTTTCAACCTTTATTGGCTATTCACGGATCAACGATAATATGCACTGGCTTCACGACGTCACCGCTGGGGCAACGATTGGCTGGGCCTACGGTTGGGGAATGTCACGCCTTCAGCGCAGTCAAAAAAAGGCTTCCACCTTCGTGGTGCCGATCCTCGATTCAAGAACCGCAGGTTTCTCCATGTTTAAGGAATTCTAATGAATTTTATTATTCTCTTCCTTTTTCTCTTAGCACAACCTTCTTGGGCAGAGGAAAAGCTAGACCTTAAGCTCGTAGTGACCGGAGTTCCTCAGACGAGCAAAAAATTCCTGAGGGAGAGTTTCTCAGAAGAGGCCCTACCCTATTGGGGAGTTATACTTGGGAGCACGGCCCTCCTGTACCACTACGACGAAGAGATCTACCACGACCTCCAGCGCCAGGGCCGCAATCTTGGAATCGGCAACGGAGATGAAACCCGTTCCGTCCTCTCGATCAGCGGGCATGAGATTGTCCGTGCGCCCTCGGATACAGGATCATTTTTGTACTTCCTGGGCGATGGTTGGATGCATGCCGGGATTGGCGCTGGATTCGTGGCCACAGGCCAGCTTGGGGACGACAACTACGCCTACAATACGGGTCTCATGATCTGGCATGGGATGGTGGTTTCGACGATTTTTAACCAAGCCTTGAAGCGCTCGTTTGGTCGTGAGAGTCCGGAAGTAAGCACTTCCAATCGTGGCAGCTGGAAACTCTTTCCCAACGTGAACGACTACAACTCAAAAACGGCGAGCTACGATGCCATGCCCAGTGGGCACGTAATGACCGCCACCTTAACCTTCACGATCCTTGCCGAGCGCTACCCAGACTCTGCTAAATACATCTACCCGGCCTATGGAGTCTGGGCCACGGCCCTCATGTTCCAGA
>JAIYDC010000062.1 GCA_027487685.1 Pseudomonadota bacterium
ATCGGTCCAGGAAATGGTGAAGGACCAGGTCCTGGAACAATAGTTCCAGGGGTAACAAATGGTCCACCTGATCCTGGTTTTGGGGCGATAAGAGTCTTGGTGTAGTCTAGAGAATCCTCTTGAACTTCCTCGACGGTCAGCGTGAGTTGCTGTTCCGGTGAGAGCTCCTGGGCCATGATTGATGTTGAAAGCACGAGTGTCGAAAGAAGCAGGACCCATTGTTTCATCGATTATCCCCCTAAATGATGATCACTTCCGTGAGATTTACCGTAGGCAAATCCCAAAACTGAGACTTCTCTATCAAGCGATGAAACGGAAGGTCAAGTTATTGGAGTTTTCGAGTTATTTTTACAGACAGTCTTGAATAAATCTTTGGTTTCTTAGGCTTGAAGGAATTTCTAGCATGTCAGATGTAAGAAATAGTAATAATATATATTAGTAAAACTAATTTCTTTCAATCGTAAATGCCCGGTGAATGTTCGTTTGGTGAAAGTCCTGGGGAATCGTCCACTGGCTAATCTCTTTAACTTTGTAATGGTCAGAGATGATCCGGTGAAGATCAAAGCGTCGTTTGTTCGTCGAAAAATACAAGGTCCCCCCCGGCGCTAGAAGACCCATGGAGTCGCGGATCAAAATTGGATGATCCCGTTCAACGTCAAGGTCTTCCTCCATGCGCTTGGAGTTAGAAAAACTAGGAGGGTCGAGAAGGATGATGTCGAAGGTTTCGCGCTTTTCTTTGCGAACCGCAAGATCCTTCAGGACATCTGCCTGGTAGAAGACGTGTGCCTTGGGATCAAGCTTATTTAATAGAAAGTTCTCGTAGGCCCACTGAAGGTAGGTGTTCGACATATCGACTGACGTTACGACTCCTCCGCCCTTGGCAGCTGCAACACTCAGGGATCCAGTGTAGCAAAAGAGGTTCAACACTCGCTTCCCAGCGCTTACCGTCATGAGGTGTTGCCGCAAAGGCCTGTGGTCGAGGAAGAGTCCAGAGTCAAGGTAGCGCTCAAGGTTGACGAGGAACTGAAATGGTTCCTCTCGCACTGGAAAAAAATCTCGTGAGGTCGGGTCGAGAGGACGATACTGAACCGATCCCTTCTGCTTTTCGCGAATCTTAAAATGCTGTCGCTCAACCGGGATCCCGAGAACCGCCAGGACTGCAGCTTCGATCTCACGCTGGTGCACCTCGCGGATGGGTGCTTCTTCCTCATCAAGCTTCTTTCCTTGCTCGTAGATCACGGCCTCTGTGCCGTAGACGTCAATCAGGTAGGGGTATTCAGGAATATCTTTATTATAAATGCGGTAAGCTTCGATGCCGTTCTTGTTAAGGTATGTTTTTAACTTCTTCTGATTTTTTTGGAGTCGGTTTTGTAGCGCTGTGGAGTCGGCGGTCACGGTATTGCCTTTCATGGGGAATTGGTGCATCCTCGTACATATTAACAACCGACGCAGAGATATGTCTTCAGAAACCGATAAAGATGAGCAATCGGGCGTAGCGACCATCCGAACGGAGAAGCTCCAGCCGCCCCGTATGTACAAGGTCATCATGCACAATGATGACTATACTACTATGGAATTCGTTATTCTCGTTCTTCAGAAATACTTCAACAAGTCATCCCCTGAAGCCCATGCCATTATGCTCGAGGTTCACACTCGCGGCTTCGGGGTGTGCGGTATTTTCACCTACGAGGTGGCAGAATCCAAGGTCGCCAAGGTCACAAAGTACGCCCGCGAAAATGGTCATCCGTTAAAGTGCAGTACCGATCCTTCTGATTCCTAGACAAAGTTTACTCCCTCGCCTTGCCATTTTAGCCTTCGTCCTCATCTTCAGTTATACTGATTGAGAGAGGGACTTATTATGATTAGCCAAAAACTTGAGCAGATATTAAACCAGGCCATTAAGCGTGCTAACGAGAAGCATCACGAGTTTCTGACTCTTGAGAATGTCCTCCTCGCGATGCTCGAGGATGAGACCGTCATCGAGGTCCTCGGCGACTGTGGCGCTAACCTGACGGACCTGAAGAAGGACCTAGCTGTCTTTCTTGAAGAAGATTCTAACTTCTCTATCCTGAGCGAGGAGGAGATCCGCGATCTGAACCGAAAGCAGTTCGGAAATGATCAGTTGCGGGAGATTGCCCGAGAGAACGGCATCACCTACCAACCGGAGATCTCGCTGAGCCTTCAACGAGTTATTCAGCGAGCGGCGATCCACATTCAGTCTTCGGGTAAGAAAGCGATCCAGGCGATTAATCTTTTGGTCGCCATGTTTTCTGAGAAGGAGTCCCATGCGACCTACTTTCTCGAGCGCCAGGGTGTCACTCGGATTGACGTCGTAGAGAAGATCTCTCATTCCACGGACCGGCCTGCTAACCGTTCCGAGGAATCGTCAGCAGAGGCGCCCGGTGAGACTTTTAAGCGTGAGGAGAAGTACGAGAAGGCGCTGGGTGAATTCACCACGAACCTCAATGATCTTGCTCGAAAGGGTAAGATTGACCCTATTATCGGGCGTGAGGATGAGATTCAGCGGATCATCCAGATCCTCTGCCGGCGCCGTAAGAATAACCCGATCCTCGTTGGCGACTCCGGTGTGGGTAAGACCGCAATCGCCGAGGGTCTTGCCAAGGCGATCGTCGAGAACCGAGTTCCGAGCCTTCTTGCCAAGACCACGGTCTACTCCCTGGATATGGCCTCGCTCCTCGCCGGCACAAAATTCCGGGGGGACTTTGAAGAGCGCTTAAAACTCGTCCTTCAAGCACTCGAGAAGCATAATGAAGTGGAGGGGTCGATCCTCTTTATTGACGAAATCCACACCATCATCGGTGCCGGAGCGACTTCAGGTGGGAGCCTCGACGCCTCAAACCTTTTAAAGCCGGCACTCTCAAAAGGTCAGCTCCGTTGCATGGGCTCGACTACCTTCGATGAATACCGGAAGTACTTTGAGAAAGATCAGGCCTTGACCCGCCGGTTCCAGAAGGTCGATATCTTAGAGCCGTCGGTAGAAGACTCGGTAAAGATACTTGTGGGACTCAAATCGAAGTTCGAGGAGCACCATAACGTAAAGTATCCCGACTCAGTCATTCGGGCCGCTGTAGAACTTGCTCACAAGCACGTCACTGACCGAAAGCTTCCAGATAAGGCGATCGACGTCATCGACGAGGTGGGGGCCTACCTCCGGCTCAAAGTCGACGCCGTGGCCGGAGCTGAGGTGACTCTCGAGGACATCGAACTGATTGTGGCAAAAATCGCCCGGATCCCGCAGAAGTCCATCACCGTTAACGAAAAGGAAAAGCTCCGCTACCTTGAGCGGGACCTTAAAATGATGATCTATGGCCAGAACGAGGCCATCGATAAGGTCTCGAACGCCCTCATTCTCTCCCGCTCGGGCCTTGGTCACCAGGATAAGCCCATCGCGAGCTTCCTCTTCACCGGTCCGACTGGCGTTGGTAAAACCGAGCTGGCCAAGCAGCTGGCACATATTATGGGCATTAACTTCGTCAGAATCGATATGTCGGAGTTCATGGAGAAGCATACCGTTTCTAAGCTCATCGGCGCCCCTCCGGGCTATGTTGGGTTTGAGCAGGGGGGAGCACTCACTGATGCCATCAATAAAAGCCCTTACTCGGTCCTCTTATTAGATGAAATCGAAAAGGCCCATCCCGACGTCTTCAACATCCTTCTTCAAGTGATGGATCACGGAGCACTGACCGACTCTAACGGGCGAACCTCCGACTTCCGGAACGTTATCCTCATCATGACCTCGAATGCCGGGGCCAAAGAGATGGAGGCCGGGTCCATCGGCTTTGGTAATCGGGTCGCCGCCGGGCAAACCAACTCCACGAAGCGGGATGCCGCGATCAAGAACTTTTTCACTCCTGAGTTCCGAAACCGGCTGGATGCCATTATCGGCTTCAACAAGCTAGGCACTCGTAACGTCGAGATGGTGGTTAATAAGTTCCTGATGGAGCTGGAAAACCTCCTCGTGGAGAAGAAGGTCGAGCTCGACGTCACCTCCGCTGCCAAGGAGTGGCTCTCGAAGAATGGCTATGACGACAAGCTTGGAGCAAGGCCCATCGCCCGCTTGATCAATGACAAGATTAAGAAGCCTCTTGCCCATGAGATCCTCTTCGGGCAGCTCGAGAAAGGTGGTCGAGTCAGTGTTTCAGTAAAAAACGACGACCTCGAGTTCACTTTTTCCTAAATATCTTTCGTGATCCGTCCGATCCTTCATTCACACAAGTTGATCGTCATCGAGTGTGCATGAAGTGAGAGGACAGCATCGGCCAACATCTCACCGACCGCACTTCGGGAAAAAAAAAAGATCATCTTGAATAAAATTACTATTTTTTGTTTGCGTTAGATTGAAAATCTAATTATGCTTTAAATAAGAAAGGTCAAATAATATTAACCAACTATTTCCTGGGAGGAAATTATGGCTAAGAAAGCAGCGAAGAAAGCTACAAAGAAAGTTGCAAAGAAAGCAACAAAGAAAGTAGCAAAGAAAGCAACTAAGAAAGTAGC
>JAIYDC010000149.1 GCA_027487685.1 Pseudomonadota bacterium
ACGGGAGATGCTATACCCTGCAGCAGAACGAGGGAGCAAATTCTCTTCATGGAGGTCCACGTGGCTTTGATAAAAAATTCTGGGAAGTAAGTGCTACCTCCGATCCAAACTCATACTGCTTAGAACTCGTATCGCCAGACGGTGACCAGGGCCATCCGGGAGAACTTCATGTGGAAGTCACCTACCGATTGAATAAAGAGAAAGAGCTCATCATCGACTACCGCGCTCGAACCTCAGCTCCCACGGTGCTTAACCTCACGAATCATTCCTATTTTAACCTGTCAGGCGGTGAGACATCCATTCTCGACCACGAACTGTGGTTAGACGCTGGCAGCTTAACTGAGCTGGGCCAGGATCTCATCCCAACTGGAAGACTCCTGACTGCAACTGGCCCCATGGACTTTCAAAGGCCTAGGCCAATAGGACGAGAGAATGTGAACCTAGACCATAACTTCGTTTTAAACGAACACCGGCCTTCAGGTGCCAAGGCAAGGCTCACCTGCCCCAGGACAGGTATCACTCTCGAGGTCTTTACCACCGAACCGGCGATCCAAGTGTATTCCGGTCATCTCTTAGACGGAAGTCTTATAGGTAAGGGTAATAGGCCCTATCAAAAAAACCACGGCATTTGTCTCGAGACTCAGCATTTCCCTGATTCCCCCAATCATGAGCAGTTTCCGACAACGATCCTGAGGTCGCGAGAGACCTTTCGCTCGAGTACAACCTATAAATTTAGCTCTAGTTCATAATCTAAAGCTTTTTTTAAGTTGAATAGGTCTTGATGCTTCGGCTATAACAGGCCCGCTTAGCACCAGGAGTTACCGCTATGAACACACTGATTCTTTTTATCGGCATTTGGTCTTCCACCTGCATCCAAACGCAGATCCTCAATCAATCAGGATATGTCCGGGAAACCTACTCCATCCAAAAAGACGGTACTTACGAGTTCAAGCGTGACTGGTATAGCGACAGCACCTGCCAGGAGTTTGATCGCAGCGACGTCGAAGCAGGTACGCTCGAGGTTGACCGGAAAATCACCTCCATCTTTATCTCCGGCGATGCCTACGAGGCCAACTGGAGTTCCGCCGAGGGCGTAGACGCCGGGGCCATCTCAGTTCGGGGTAACAAGCTTCGGATCGCTCGGGGGGTCAAGAACAGCGGCCTTCGAAACACGATGCTGGGGCTCTTCGAGTACGTCAAGAAAGTTGAACTTTAACAGTCTTTCCCTAGCTGTTGACGACAAATCCCCATTCAAGTGTGACTTTTCCATCGACGATCAAATCCCGAGGTGGATTCGGAAAAGGTCCTGCCTCCTTAAAAGACTCTACCGCTGCATCGTCGAGTTCTTTAACTCCACTGGCACCTAGTACCTCAATCTCTATCACATCCCCAGTGGCACTCAAGGTCACTCTCAGCGCCGTAATATGTTCGGCCCCGGCACTTACTTCACGGCCGCTTTTTGCAAGCTCTGCGGCAGTCTCGTGGAGCGAACGGCCCCAAAATTGCTCAAGCTTTTGCCGGATGCGATGATAAAAGCCGTAGTACTTAAATTCCACCGTATTCAGATTCGCTGACTCGCCGGTGGCCATGTCTTTAAGATAATCATTGCTGGCGGTGAGGCCGCTCTTCATCTCTCCAGACTCACTTGCCGATGATTTAAAAGGATTGTCACCAATACCGCTGGCGAGGTCAGAAAAGCTCAGGTCTTGGTTCGCTTCCCCTACCTGAAAAGTTCCGTTCTGTAGCGCCTTAGTCTGGCGATCGAAGGCACGGGTCTTGTCACTTAAAAAAGCATCTCGTCGTAATTCCCGAATCTTTGAATCTGACGAGCGCACTATCTGCCGCGATAATCTTTCAGTACGCATCACTCGAACTTTCAAGGGCCGAGTTAGTTTCGTAACGGATTCATACTCTCTCATAGATCCGAGTATGAGCAACATCCCATGAAGTACCGAGATGACGGCAAGAATGAGAGGAAAGGCTGCTCTTCGCTGGGAGGGGTTCGCGGCCATGGGCCAAGTCTAGACCACTCCACTGGATCTGATAACCCGCGATGGCCCAAGGCCAGTTGACTCCTGGAGCGGAGTTCTTTACTTTAAATTCATGAGTCAAAGAATCCGCAACATGAAAAGTGTAGTTCTCTCCGACGACTGGGCGCTTCTCAGGAAGCTAACCTACGAGTACCAAAGAGACGATGGAGTTTGGGAGCAGCACGTCCGACAAGTCTACGACCGAGGCGATGGCGTTACGGCCCTTCTCTATCATAAGGAACGGAGGTCAGTCATGTTTACGCGGCAGTTCCGAATCCCCACTTACGAGAACGGTAACCCAGATGGCCACCTCATAGAGACCTGTGCAGGTAAGCTTGACGTCATTGATCCTGATGAGTGTATGCGGCGGGAGATCGAAGAAGAGACGGGGCTTCGGGTAAGAGAATTGACTCGCGTCCTCGAACTCTACATGTCACCAGGGTCGGTCAGCGAGAAGCTTTATTTTTACGTCGCCCCCTATGACGACTCTATGCGGGTTTCCCAGGGCGGGGGTCGAGCGGATGAGCAGGAGAACATTGAGGTGCTTGAAGTGATGTGGGACGAAGCGCTCGCGATGGTCAGGGAGGGGAAAATACGAGACGCGAAGACAGTGCTGCTGCTTCAGTATGCAGAGCTTAGTGGGCTCTTTCAGTATATGTAAAAAATGGTTATTGAAATCATCCCTATCTGATGGTATAAACGCCACTAGATGAGTTCTGAGATAGTCTTTAAACAGAAAGTTACATTAAACCATCAAGACGGAAAGCGCAGAGCTATCTTCGAAATGGTTGTGATCGCATTGCAAAATCAAAGGATTATCCAAAGGGCATAAAGTACCGGGCCTGGTTCTCTGAGCAAGGCGCCACTCTTTTTGGTTTTGATAACCACAGGCCAAAAGGGCCCCATCTTCATATCAGAGAATTAGAAATTGGCTATAACTATCGTGGTGTTGATGAGCTCATAAAAGACATCAAGGCCATGATAAAAAAAGAAGGATTTGTTTATGAAAATGAGTAAAGCATTATTGATGGTCGAGCCAACCAAGGATGCTTTCGAAAGATTTTCTTCTTTCTTAAAGCGTCCGAATAAATCGATGTATAAAGGATACATAATCCTTAGTTTTCCTTCTTTTGAGACTCTTGGAAAAGTTATTACTGGTGCCAGACTTGAACTCCTCTCAGCAATTAAACATCAAAAGCCACGCTCAATTCAGGAGCTTGCAAGGATTGTTGATCGGGATTTCAAGAATGTTTATAACGACGTAAAACTATTGGCCGAATATGGACTCATAGACCTAAAAGAAAGTGGCCCGAGAAAAGCCGCTGTGCCCATGGCAAAATATAGCGAGTTTTTAATAGCTGCTTAGAATATCTTTCCTAACACACATACCTCGAGGTACCAGTAAGTCTGTAAAACTTACGACATAAGTTGTTAGAGCACGCCTCGCCCTCTATAGTACACCAAACTAAAGTGGAGAAGCCACCCATGAAAAAACTCTCACTCATTATCGCCATTCTATCCTTTTCCGCTCAAGCAGAAGTCGTCGTCTCCGGCGGCTTTGGAACAGATGGCGCTTCAGGGGAAAGCATGCCGATCGCACGATCAGTGAAAGACGCTGCTGAGGTTTACCGGGCCCTCAATGTTACTCCAGACGCACGTGGGAGGAAGATCATCGGCCTCAGCGACGAGTCTCAGATTGAGTGCAGTAAGCCGTTCATGGGCACGTATCGCGCAAACGCCTCATGCGGGGTACTCCTTCGCGCATCACAGAACGGAGTTCTCCAGTGGACTGGGGCGAATGTACAATCCGTAACCTTCAGCGGAAAACTTGCCACTAAGATCTTCCAGGCCCTTCCTGCGGACACATCAGGTCGAGTCGGCTCGAGTTATAAGAAAGTTGCTAATCTCTCATGCTCCAGGGTCGTAAGACCGGGAGCGGAAGCAAGCTGCACCATCAGCGACGTCATGGCCATTTCTCTCGACGTCCCATAAAAACCCTCGCCTAGAAATCCTCGTCGCAATCGATGCCCTTCTGAAAACGAGCATCGATCTCGGCAAGGGGAAGAATGCCGAGGTTAAGAACAGCATCGTTAAAGCAACGGTCACTGATCTTGAGATTTTTTTGTTGAAGGACATGCTTCATTAACAAGAGCTTCTTATAACCATAGTAATACGAAGTCGCTTGCCCCGGCATGATGTAGGAGTAGCGCGAGAGCTCCGATTCAGCGAAAGGTTTTGAGAAACCAAGTTCGTTTTGAAAGACCTCCAGGACTCGCGCCGATTTTATCCTTCCCAGATTCAACTCAGGATCAAGAAACATCCGGGCCACACGCCAGAGACGGCGCTGAAGGGTAATAAACTGGGCCTCTTTAGAGAGATAAGGATAGACCATCTCCTCGGCATAAAGCCCCCATCCTTCCACGTTCACACTGCTATGGGCAAACCATGAACGGATAAGAGTCGTTCCACGCTCCCTCATGGCATGAAACTGAACCCCGTGGCCCGGAATGGCCTCGTGGGCCGCGAGAGTGACAACGGCCTCCTTAAAACTAAAGTCGTTCCGTTCACCCGTCGCCGGAGTGATCACAAACTGTGATGGCCTATCCCGGTCTTCACCAAAGAGCGGGGAAGGGATGAAATGCGGTGCCGGCAGAGACTGGGCCTCTGATGCCGTGGCAAATCGGATCCGAAAATCAGGTCTTCGCCTGAGGGTCAGGAGCTTGTGCTTTCGAACGATTTGGTGGAGATCTTGAGTGGTTGTCTGATAAAATTTTAAGAGTTCCTGTTCATCGGTGATTGATGCCCGGGCCAAGTAGTTAACCACTGAAACGGGATCACTTTTTGGAAGCTTATGCATAAGTGCCACTTCCTCACCCAGCTCCCTAAAAGTTTTGTAGATGCTCTGATAATCGGCCTTAGCTGTTTCAATCAGCGCATCAGGTCCTTCACCCAGGTCATACTGCTTCAGGCGAAAGGCATAAAGTTCGGCCTGCATCACACCATCGGTTCGAGCGTAGGGCAAAATCTTAACCCGTACGAAATCTCGGTAGGTCGCCTCTTGGGCCTCTAGTTCTTTGAAGTCATGCTCCCAGACCTTCGTCGGTGTCTTCGCGAAAAGCTCGCGGATGCTTTTCAAATACTCTTCTGAGTTCTTGAGGTAGGTTTCAATCTCAAACTTAGACGGCCAGGTGCCACGGATGCGAAGTGAATGCACATGCTCCTGCCGGGCGGTGATGTAGGCAATCACTCCGTCCACCATCGGAAGCTGTTCGCGGTTTCCCCGAACATAGGCCCGGAAGCGTGAAAAGGCATTGAGCTGTTTGCGCTTAGGCGATCCTTCAGACAAGAGTTCTTTTAAATTTAGGAAAATAACTTCACTCACAGGGATGAAGGGTATGACACCAATGCGCCGATTGAGTTCGTACTCCTCGATTTCCAGATCCACTTTGTGCTGAAGGATCTTAACGTCGGTATAAAACTCAGGCTCAAGTGCCTTCGCCTCGATCTTATTCAAGTACTTCTTCCACTTGTAACTGTGAGCGTACCAAGCGTAATCAAAGTTCTTAGAATACGGGGTGGTGAGACTCTCGTACTGATCAAAGCCCATTTCTGAGACGTACTCAGGAAAAAAAACAGCAATACTCTTGGCATACTTCTGGGCCAGGGACTTGGACTCCAGCCGCCAGTGACGGTGGGCGTCCTCGGGACTGCGGTAGGCGCAGCCGCATAAGACTAAAAGAAGAAGGGTGAGGTAGCGAAGCACCTAGAAGTCTCCTGTTAAAATTTTCCGAAGTGATCAGTAGCTTCTATAAGTTTCGAGCGGATACCCGGCTCGGATGCCGAGTGCCCCGCATCGGGAACAATGATGAGTTCCGATGCTGGCCAGTGCTGATGAAGCTCATAGGCCGACGTGGCCGGGCAGACGACGTCGTAGCGGCCTTGAATAATGCGACCAGGAATATGCGCGATCTTTTCAACGTGCTTTAAGAGCCAACCGTCTTCTGTGAAGAAGCCTTTATTTGTGAAGTAGTGGCACTCGATACGGGCGAAGGCATCGGCAAATTCATCACCGGCAAAACGTTCAACGAAGGCCGGGTCAAAGTGAAGCTTTGATGTTGACCCTTCCCAAATAGACCAGGCCTTCGCGGCCGCGCTCCGCACACTGTGATCTTGTGAAGTGAGGCGCCGGTGGTAAGCGGAGACCAGGTCACCCCGTTCAGCTTCCGGGATCGGAGCGAGGTAGCGCTCCCAGGCATCAGGGAAGAGGAAGCTAGCTCCGTCCTGGTAAAACCAGTCGATTTCTTTTTTACGAAGGAGAAAGATCCCTCGAAGGATGAGTTCCCGGACTCGGTCCGGGTGTGAAATGGCATAGGCCAGGGCTAGAGTTGACCCCCAAGACCCCCCGAAGACGGTCCAGGAACTAAGGCCCAGGTGCAAACGAAGTTTCTCCATGTCGGAGACGAGGTCCCAGGTGGTATTCTCCCTTAGCTCAGAAAAGGGCCGGGATTTCCCGCAGCCTCTCTGATCAAAAAGAATCACCCGCCAAACCTTCGGGTCGAAGAAGCGCCTCATCGAAGGATCAACTCCCCCACCAGGGCCACCGTGAACGAAAACCACCGGTTTCCCGGAGGGGTTCCCCACTTCCTCAAAGTAAATGTCATGGAGCTCACTCACCTTGAGGTGACCGCTCCGGTAGGCTTCGATTTCGGGATAAAACTCTCGCATAGTAGGTTCCTTAAAAATTACAATGTCACTTGGCGCAATTCGAGGACACCCGAGCGGAACGCATCCACGATCTCCATCACTCGCTTGATCTGTGGACCTTTTTTGGTAGCATAGAGAGCTCCCGAATAGCCCCACCAATCCCAGCAGGCGTTGGGATTCGTCCGGGGCTGCGCGATCACTTGCGGATAGAGAATAACAATGCGGTTCGCCTGGGCCCATTCATTGAGACCCGTTTTTGTGATGTAATCGGTTTTGATCTCAGGCACACTTTGCTTGCAGCCATGGAAGGAAACGTGAATCTGGCAGCCGCCGACATCTGGATCATTGCAACCGGCGGGGATATAAGCGTAACCGGTTTCTGCCATGGAGAGCAATTCACTGCGCTTCTCACCATTTGAGGGGAGCTGAGAAAAGGTAAAAAAGTGAGTGCGATCAAAACTGGTTCTTGGTTTTAGCTCCCCCAAAAGATGATTCAGGATTTCACCGGCCACGTCCCGGTTACATTTTGAGATGTAGGGCGTTTGCGCACCGGTACCACAGGGATTTCCAAAGTCGAGGGTCGGGAAGGCATGCCCCACGGCGAGTTTGTTTTCAAACAGGAGTTGAGTCCCCCAGGCGCGATAACTCTCTGCCAGGACTTCACCCACCTTGGGAGAGACAATCTCGTCCCGGGTCCCAGAGAGAACATAAACACGGGAAGTGGCCAGGAGGCGTGGGTCATCAACCAGGCCTTCCTGGTGGAATCGATCAGCGGCGGCGAGAGCATCCTTGGCCAGAGGGATGGGGAGCACGGCCAGCATGCAGCGGTTGATGGCATCGGCAATCTTACCCTGAGCACAGAATAAGGGGCCACCTGCGATGATCCCCGCACCTGCGACTTGAGCAGCATGGGCAACGTGGAGCTGTTGCGCCATATAGGCACCAGCGGAGATCCCCGAGACCGTTATACGCGAGTCGGCGAGGGCAAAAGGCGTAAGAAAGAGGCAGAAAAAAAGGAGCTTCATCATGCTTAAAGCCTAGCAGGCTTTGAAGCCTTTAGACTCCTTAAATCTTATCACTTCTAGCTCCTCCGAAGATGGGGCAACCTTTGAGAATGATAAGAGTAACCTAGTCCGATTTTATTTTTCCCGGAATACTGTCGTAACAAGGGGAATGAAACAGGGTCTCAGCTACGGAAGGATAACCTGGTCATTTGCGGACGACTTCGATCCTGCCCTCCCCTGTTTGCCGACGCCGGTCTTTCGTTTCACTCCCCTACGCATCAACGGCCGAGATAAGAGACCCGATTTTTCAGACAAGGTAGCACTCAAGCTCCTCCGCTCCGCTAGAGGACAGGCCATTCCCTTCCGAGAGGCCTACAGGCATTGGCATTTCAGGAGTGCCCGGGTTGACCGAGACCTCGGGGAGGGCCGGGCCTTTCTGCGGTGGCTAGATCGAGAAAATCTCTCGGTCCAGCTTGGCCCAAGGGATTTTACCCTTCATCAGTATTTCACTTGTGGGGAGTCTCCTTCCCATGAACCAGACGATGACCTCGCTCGAGACCTCTCTTTTGCTCTTGGCCCTGTCGAAGTTAACGACCGTCGGGTTAAGCTCTACCTTCAGGATGCAGCGGTGCTAAATCTCCTCTCCCTGCCCTTTGGCCATGAAGAGGACTTCCTTAACCTAGTGCGCAGGTACGTGGCGAAGCGCTTTGATTGGGAACTCTGGAAAGCACCGGCCCCTCTCTTCGTCGACTGGGTGAAAAGCGAGGCCCGGCGTCCCGTTTTTTTGCCCGGCCAATTGGGCCTATGCCTACCTCAGAAGAGGGCCTAATTTTTTGTTACCCTCTCAGGATTTGCGTTAAGATAGACGGATGAAGTTTCTCTATAATCCTGACTCCCTCTTAAACCTCCTGGCCTATGGAATTCAAATCCCGTTAAACGATGGTCGGATTCTGAAGACTCTCGAAACTCTCCGGCAAACTGAACTTCAGGTGACGGTCACTCGGGAGGGCATTCCCCTTACACGAGAGGACTTTCTATCTGTGCATACCGAGGATTTCGTCGCAAAACTTTTCGGAACTCCTGAAGAGAGGCAAAAGCTCATCCGAGAAACCTTCGAGCTGGTAGCACCCGACGGCAGCTACCACCGCTACGCGCCCGGGAGCACCTCCCGCCACTTGGAGGAGATCGTGGGCCATGTCCTACGGCAAACTTCTCTTACAGTCCGGGCCGCAGCAGAAGCGCTGGAGACCGGAGGCGCCGTTTATCACCTCGGAGGCGGCTACCATCATGCCATGAGTTTTGGAGGCCGGGGCTTCTGCTTGGTGAACGACATCGTCATCGCGGCCAGGTGGCTGCAGCGGCACCGGAGTGTCAAGCGCATCTGGATCATCGACGTGGATGCTCATAAAGGAGACGGCACTGCCGAACTCACCAGCGGAGACGATTCGATACGGACCTTAAGTATCCACATGAAAAACGGCTGGCCTCTCGACACACCCGAGTTCAATGATCAAGGACTTCGGCATCCATGGTTTACCCCGAGTGACGTTGACCTGGGTATTGTAGCGGGAGAAGAAGAGAGTTACCTTCCCACACTAACCCAAGGTCTGGCCCGTCTGGAAGAGTTTGGTCTCCCAGAACTGGCGATAGTGGTTCAGGGCAGTGACCCCTTTGAGAAAGATGAGCTTCCGAGCTCAGGGCATCTCAGGCTTGATCTCGCCCAAATGCAAAAGAGAGATTTTCTGGTTTTCGATTTTCTCAAAGCACGGAAAATTCCCCAGGCCTATGTCATGGCCGGTGGCTACGGCGCCTTCGCCCACGAACCCTACTGCGCTTTCTTCGAAGGCCTCGTTCAAACCGGACGCTTATGACTTTTCTGCAAAGGATCCGCTGCTACTGCCAAGAACAACTGGAACCGGGCCCCCGCCTCTTCGTCTCCATCGTCGTGGGGCTCTTGATCGAACTCCTGGTCAGGAGGCAGCAGGGGCTTCATGGGTTCGGGTTCTTGTTCCTCGTTCCTTCACTCGGGACTTTCTTTCTTCTTCTCTACTACCGGATCAGCGACGAGTTTAAAGACCGTCATACCGATGCGGAGTTTTTTCCCGAGCGGCCCTTACCCTCAGGTCGCTTAAAGCTCGAAGACCTGACCGTCCTCTTAATCCTCGTGAGTGTGCTTGGTGGACTCGTGAACCTCATCTCGCCATTCGCCTGGGTAGAGTACACCCTCGCCTTCACCTTCACGGCTCTGATGGGGAAGTGGTTCTTCATGGAGAAGGTCATTTCCCGGAACCGCCTCCTGGCGTTCGTGACCCATGCGCCGGTCGGAATCTTTCTCTATTGGTACGCCGTGACTTACCTCCTTCGTGGTTATGGCATCGATTGGGAATTCTCTCACAAAATGTCTTTGATCGGCTTCATCGTGCTCCCGGGACTCTCTTGGGAAGTTCTTCGAAAAACCTACCTCCCGGAAGATGAGCGGCCCGGCTATCAAGTCTATTCATCGATTCTTGGCCTCCGAGGCGCCCTGCTCTTCGCAGGCATGCTGGTGCTAATAACTCTCATCAACAATTTCTTCCTCACGGCCCATTTTGCTTCACTTGTACCACTCAATGGCCCTCTTCTTGTTGTGAACCTAGGTCTCATCATAGTTATCGCCTCCCACGCAATGAAGCCTCGGATGAAAAATCTCAAACCTGTGGCGGAGATCTACATGGCCCTGCACCTTTTCCTTCCGCTCCTCCATCTTGGGTACGGCGCTTATGTTTCAAGGTAAGGCGGGTTCCCTCATTTTCCTTCGATCTCTTGGACTCAGGGTTCCCGAGTTTCATGTTCTGACCCATCAAAACATCGTGGCGCAAGGTGATCCACAAAAATACGACGAGTTCCTGCATGCACTTAAGACAGGATTAGCTATTGAAGCTCGAGCGCAGGATTTTGCTGATTCAGTGAAGCTCGATCTGTCTTCAGAAGATCGCATCTGGGCGGTTCGTTCATCAGGATCACTAGAGGATTCTCAGAGTGATTCTTTCGCGGGGATCTTTGAGACGAAGCTCTTCGTGAAAGACCTCGCTCTGGCGGTGAAAGAAGTCTGGTCCTCGCTTTACTCGGAGAAGGCCCGTGCCTACCTCAAGGAGCGGGGCCTTCTGGACCGAGAACTTAAAATGGACGTCATCATCCAAGAAATGATCAACGGAGATAAATCTGGCGTCCTCTTTCAGGCCAATCCCACGGGTCTGGTCACCGAGCAAGTCATCGAGGCCGGGTATGGCCTGGGTCAAGGGATCGTGGACGATCGCACGGACACCGACCGCTACCTGATCGAAGGTGTGGAGATCCGGGAGGCCGTTATCCGAGACAAGGAGCGCTTTCTGACCTTCGAGGGAGACTCCCTTAGGGAGGCCCAAGTCCCAGCAGAGCTTCGATGTGTGAGCGTCCTGACCCAAGGAGAGATCGAGTCACTCCTCACGGCCTCGACGATCCTGAGTACCCATGTGGACGTCTTCCTGGACCTCGAGTTCACATTTAAGCGCGGAGAGCTCTTCCTCCTTCAGGCACGGCCCATCACGACTCTGGCCCCGAAGCGGGACACGATCATTTTTGATAATTCAAATATCGCAGAGAACTACCCCGGCGTCTCTCTCCCTCTGACCTACTCTTCTCTGTCCCGCGGGTATTCCACAAACTTTAAAAATCTCTTACGCTTCGTGGGTCTAAGAGATAAGGATTGGCAGTACCTCCAGACTCACCTCGATGCCCTGACTGGGTATTGGGGAGGCCAGATCTATTACAATTTAAATAACTGGTACGCCGTCTACACCCTCCTTCCGTTCGGTGCCGAAGGGGCGGTCAAGAGCTTCAATGATATGGTCGGGATCAAGGACCAAGGGATCGTCAAAGTTCCAGCAAGAACACTCCTGACAAAGCTTGGCCTCTTGCTACGGATTCTTCCACGGTCATTATCATTCATCTTCCGCGGTGGTTCCTATCATCGGGACTATACCCGCCGCTTCCAGGACCTCTACCGCCGCAACTCTGGACCTCCAGAGGGCCCCATCTTCGGCCTTCTTCGTCGTTTCACGGAGCTTGAGAGCGAGTACTATTCCATGATCTGTGTTCCGCTCTTTAACGATTTTTACTCCTCCCTCTTAAACCGTGCTTGCCGGCGCCTCGCGGCCCGTCTTCACCCCGAGGGTGAAGGATTCTACAATGATCTTCTGGGCCACCAGGAAGACCTCGAAAGTGCTCGAGCGATCACTTCCCTTCTTGAGCTGGCCGACCTCGCTAGGAACAATACAGAAAGACAGACCGCTCTCGAGCAGGGTCAAGTTCCGGCCGACGAGGAGTTTCGCACCCTCCTGGCCGCGCACTTCGAGCGCTATGGGGACCGCTCCCAGTGGGAGATGAAAATTGAAACCCCTACGGCACGGGAAGCCCCTGCGGTGACTCTGAGGCTCATCCTCGAGTACGCGAAGAACTCTCTCGACCGAAAAGAGCAACGCGTGCGAGACACAGAGAAGGGCCTCAAGGCCAAGGGTCAGCTCAACGCCGGTGGCCTTCGAAGTCCTTTCTCTTGGCTCGCCTTCCGTCTCCTTTTTAACCCATGTGTGCGCTCCATCGCCTTCCGGGAGGCCGCGCGCTTTGACCGCGTCCGCTTCAAAGGCCTCTCGCGAAAGCTCCTCCTGAACCTCGGTGAGAAACTCGTCAGCGCCGGAGTCCTGGAACAGAACGAGGACCTGTTTTATTTAAGTTTCGAAGAACTGCGCTCCTTGACCCATGATAGCTTCGGGGCGAACTACTGGAAGGACCTCGTCGCTCTTCGGAAGCGTCACCTTAAAGCGAATCGTGACCTGCGATTGCCCGACAGAATTATCATCAACTCTCTCACCGGCGTTGAAAAACTCGCCCAATCTCAAGTTCCCAAATCCAGCTCCGCCTACGCTGGGATACCGTGCTCTGGAGGGATCACGGAAGCCGAGTGCGTGATCGTTACCGATCTGACGAGTGCTCCGTCCCTCTCCGGTAAGATTCTGGTGGCCGAACGCACTGACCCCTCTTGGGGCTACTTTTTCGTTGGGGTCAAAGGAATCATCATCGAGAAAGGATCAATGCTCTCCCATGCGGCGATCATCTCTCGGGAACTGGGGATTCCTTGTGTCATCAACGTCAAAGATGCGACTCGCAGTCTTAAGACGGGCATGCGCCTGAGGCTCGACGGGAACCGCGGAACTGTGACGTGCCTCGATCCCTTGCCGATTGCAGGAAGCTAGATGTGTTTGCAGACTCAAGAGATTGATTCAAGTCCTTGGAAGTTAATCTATGTCAGCTACTAAGCCTGAGGGTCAATGGCCATTTTTTTGGGCATGAGAAAAATTTAAAGTTTTTACGCCAAGACCCGACAAGAAGAAGGAGCCTTTTAAAATGCATCGAAACTGATTCATTAGGATGAAATAAAAATGAGTGCAATGTATAAAACATCTTTATTCATAGGGATCATGGCCTTAACAGGACTTAATCACGCACAGACTCCTAGTAACAATTCGACTTCTAGTCCAAGCCCTCAAAGTGTGAGGCCTTACGAGTTCATGTCTTACTCATCAGAAGGCAGAACTTTGTATCGATGCGTAGAAACGAGTACTGGCAACACTTTTGGCGATGGGAGATGCCCAGGCCAAAAACCAGAAGATGATTGCGATCAGACCGTAAGACCTACACCCGTACCCAGGCAGGTCATACCTTTCAGTGAAGTGCTCCGTCGACTTCCACCTCCCGCAAACGAGCGTTTACGTGGACCCCATATGCCTTAAATCCAGATCGCGAACATTTGGATTACTTTAAAACTCTGGCCCTCCTCAATAGGAAAATGTTTACACATCTTAGAGTGATTTGACCCCCCTGAATGGTTTACCGACTGCAGAAAGCTAGATCTCTCGGCAGTAGGGATCCTGGAGCTTACTTTTCACACAGGCCTCTAACACCTCCACCGTCCGAATCATGCCGGCCCCGATCTGCTGGGCCCACTCTTTTTCAGAATGACCCAGGTCCTCATTCATTTTTTCAAGCAGTGGTGCCGGAAGCCCCAAGCTTTGAAGGATCTCATCCATGAGAAGGCGGCTCACGCGCCCATTACCGGAAAGGAACGGATGGATAGCAACGAGCCAACGCTGGGCCCGAGCGGCGAGGAGAATAGGATCCTGTGCCTTTGTTGGAATGGCCGCGAGGTCTCGGTTCATCTCCCGCTCCCAGCGCGAGAGTTCCTCGGGAACACGACGGTGATCAAGGTACTTGATATAGCCACAACGGCGCCGCTCTCCGCGAGAATTGATATAGGCCTTTCGAGGGTCCTTCGTCTCCGCCCAATGCTTAACGTCAGTGAACGTGTAGAGATCAGCACGAAATTTCCGTTGAAACTCAGCATCCCGCTCCTCGAGGCAAAGCGTGTTATGCCACGTGAGAAGTTGTCCATATTCAATCTCAACGAAGCGTTTGACTTGCTGATCGTCGACTGAGTAGTACTCTTCAAAAGACCGTCCAATCTCGTCAGACGTTTCCCTGAGACCAAATGGTCCACCCTGGTAGGCCGTACTTAAACGATGAAGCTCCAGTATGCGGGAAACCTTGACCTCTGGGATCCGAGCAAGGGTCTGGTTCTCCTTTACCTGTAAGACCACAGAACGTTGCGCCTCGTCCCAAGAGTGCCAGGTGGAGGGAGCGGGATCATAGACCGAATCGGGGTGAATAGCACCAGGGGCACTCGCTTTGGCCCTAAGCCAGTCGCGCTGTTCGATAAATCGGGGGGCGATCACGTCGGCGATCCGAAGAGGATCTGCGAGGCCTAGGGCCTTAAGCTTGCTCACAGAAAGCTGGTAGCGCTTAGAGAGTCCGCAGAGGTCCGTTTTTGAGGGCAAGAACTGAGTAGAAGCCGTTATTAGAATTTGGGGGCAGACATTTTCCTTAATATCCTGACCTTGGCATCCCAGATAAAGCATAGGAATCGCTATTGTAATCAGGCATCTAACCCAAGTGGGAGAAGAAGACATAACTCGGCTCCTGCTTATCCGTTAAAAGAGATTTGCTCGTATTGAGGTTAGCTTACAAGCCGATTATTCGCTAGTGGCATGAGTGGGGAATTACTCAGCGGTAGACGCCTGTGCAAAAATCCGGGCAAAAATTTCTTTCAAGTCAAAAATATTTAGTGCCGATACGGATCCTGTTTTCTTCAAACTACTAGGGAATAGCATGAATTCAACTTTGATACTCACCCTCCTTATGAGCATACTCTTCTCTGAGGCGACATACGCTCAATACAGGTGGCAAGGGCAAACATATTCGTCTAGCCGAGGAGCCACATGGCAAGCTTGCCTCGACGCCAACGGGGATCAAGTGGCGAGTAGTAACTGTATTCCTCGAGGCCCTCAGTGGTACATGCATGGCAGAATGATCACAAGACAATGCTGGGATGCAACTCTAAATGTGTTTGTCGATGAGTCTGTTTGTGTCGCGAAATACTCGTTCAGACACTAATGGCATTCTTATACACCTGGAGGCCCACGGCGCTGCCTTGAGCTACCTCGAGGTGTCTATGTGGCAGACAATCTTTGTCCACCTGAAGTTTTCGAGTGGACCCGGGTTCAAAGGAGAGGAAGCCATGAAATGGTATGCATGAACAAGGCCACAAATTCTGAGGCACCTGGCAGGTGCGCTCAGAGAATATCTTTAGAGGACTGCGATGAAACGACGCCTCAAGCGGTAAGACCTATGTTCAACATCATGGAGTACCTTCGAAATGGTACCGGGATTTAAGAATTAGTCATTTGAAAACAAAAGTCATCGTTCTCATAATCGCAACGGGTCTGTCGGTTATCGGTAGCATTCCGACACCCGACACGGTTCACCGTCTGAGTGGTTACCCTTTCTGGAGCCCAAGTATCCCAGATCAGATCGGGCGAATCCCTAGAAGCAAGTTCAAGCACTTCATCTTCACTGAGCGCTTTCTCTGTAACGAACATGAGGCCTGCAACGGCGACACTGTGTTCTACATGATAAAGGGCCAGCTCCGCCGTGGCGTCGTGACCGGCATCTACTCCGATGCGAGTACAGAAATTACCGGATTTGATACCACTGTCCCCCTTAAGATAGATGGGAAGGACGTCGCTGTAACAAAGCCCGGGGCCTGCTTAAAGAAGACCTCTGACGTTTGCGTCGGAAGCAAGGCGCGCTGGCAGACTACCGACAAAGGCCAGCAGGACGGATTCATCGAAGCCTATTTTCCAGATGGACGAATCTTGGTCCGTCAGGGCCAGGCGTTCCTTCACGCAGGCCCGGAGCTTAAAACCTTTACTCTAACTACGCCTCCTGTGACCCTAAAAAGTCTTGCCGCGAAGAGCGGCCCGCTGAGTGACTCAGACCCCTGGGATAGCTGTCGCAATCCAAAATACGGAGGCCACGCCATCCAGCTTGAGAACGATAAATGGATCCGCCGAGACTGCATGCCAGACACTCTGTACTCCTGGGGACCCGAAGGTCTCATCTACAGTCTCCAGGCCGAGATGTCCGGCCCTAGTTGGCGTAACGAGGCCATTGAGGGGCAGGATGCGTTCCTCTGGCTATCACGTACCCCCGCCTCTACCTATGGTTACGGCTCCCGTGACGAGTCAGGGGGCCAGCTTGTCCGCATGAAACTCAAACCGGGAGTCCGCTTTAAGCTCGTCGATACCGGAATGCCCGATTGCTGGCGCCTCTCCGAGGAGGAGATACAGAACACGGTTTTCGTGCGGACAGATGTGCATCCAAACAACGTCTTCCGCGGAGGGCCTGAGATCATCCAAGAGGACTTTGGTCTGTGCTCTCCCGGGCCGGTTCATTCCTGGAGTTATGCACGGCCAGAAATCTTCGATGAAATTCTGCGGGATGTGCGCAAACAACTCACTGCAGGCCCCAACCAAACTTACACTTACACCAGTTGGAAACTGCCCGGAGAAACTAAGCATCAGATGAAGCTCTTTCATCAACCCCTCGATTATCACCCTTTCACGCAGCACCAACTGATCAATACGATCCAGTATATGCGAAAAATCTCAGAGGCAAAGGCCGGAGCAATTACTTTCGCGCCCGGAATAACACCGAGTTCCGAGGATCATTTCGCAACTGCCTACCCCATTTGGTTCAACCAACGAACAACTAAAACGAAGTAAAGGAGTCAGGCACTTTTTTCCCGGCAAAGAATTAATTTGTAACTTCTCCAATTTGATCAAATAATAATTGGGTGAGTTAAGCCAACTATTAACCCCCCCTCATGGAGGATGTAAAATGAAAGTTCTCGCAGTTCTCTCCCTTCTGACCTTAGTGTCTTGTTCGAGTGTTAAGCACCAGTCAACTCCGGCCACTGTAGCCGAAGTGGCACCGACCGCTGCTTCAGAGTTTGCCGCTGATGAGGCTGCTGCTGACGAGTACGATCGTGTTCCTGCTAACGAGTGCGATCGTTCCAAGTACCGCAGCTGCCGTGAGGCCCGTCGTAACGACGTCGCCGATCGCTATATGCTCGGCAACGACGGCACCCTCTTCCGCCGCATCAACGGTGCAACATGCTCGATCACTTCTGGTGTACAAGATTTTAAAATCTCCCAGCACCCGAACGACGTTGCCGTTATCTATTTCAAGAAGAACAATGACCTCCACCTTCTTAATATGGACCGCGAGCGCCGTCCTAATGGCCAGTGCCCATCGTCTGCAGGCAACATCCGCAAACTGATGGAAAACGTGAAGAAGTACACAGTGACCTCTAACCAGAACACGACAATCGTTAACGCCGCTCTCGACGAGTCTGGCAATTTCCGTGCCTGGGATAACACTCGTGTTGTATACAGCGACAGAAGTGTAGAGGATTTCCAGATGAATCAGTGTTTCGGCACTGCCGGCAAGAGCTTCAGCTCCTACGTGCTCTTCACCCGCGATTCTTCAGACAATATCACTAAGGTGAGAGTCTCGAATGGACTCTTCACACGAGATGAATCTAACGTCGTTCGCCAGCGTCACGAAAGCATCAGAAGCTTTGTTGAACAGCAGCGCGTCTGTCAGTAAGCCAATCTTGATTCTGCAAGACTACCCTGGAAACGGGGTAGTCTTTCTTGGCCCTCAATTTCATCTGTATTAATCTTTTATCCTCTTAAAACTCAAAGAATTCCCTCTCGCCACATAGGTCAAAACTAAAGACGACTCAGTCACACTATCAATGGCCCAGCACATATCACTTTTAATCTGAGAGATGTATCCCTCAACGACTTTTGGTTGAACTCTTATTTTATCGGTCGGATTTTCACAGCGCTCAGAGAGAATAAACTCCTCAGGATCCCAGTCCTCTTTTCCGTACTTTTCTTTTCTTAGTTTTCCCTCAAAAGAAAGCGTCACTTCTTTGTCCGTGTCACTCCTCCACTTTCCTTGCAAACGATCTTTTTTACTCTTACCAGCGAAGGCAGAGTAGGAGCTGGCAAGGAAAAAGATGGCAATTAAATGATGCGTTTTCATGAAAATCCCTTTGAGTTTTAAGATCAACCTATCTTCCTCCTGATTTTCAAAAAAGTTAAGTCTTCATAATGACCATCTCCCCCCTGAAACTATTTCATACTCCTGCCCTCCTTACGTCGTTTGGGTGTACCTTCCCCCCAGCATGAAAACTCTCCCTGTCCTCTTCCTCATCCTCTCCTGTATCCACGCCAACGCTGCCATTTTCGGGCGAGACGACCGGATCGCTATCGCTCCCGGAACGCGAGGCCATGCCCTTTCCCGCTCCACGGCCGTAGCAATCTTAAACTCGCTCCATGAACCGGTGGGACCAGGAAAGCTCAAGCTCTTCCCCAATTCACTTGAGGGCCTCCTCTGCGAAGAGGAGCGCTTCTCCCGCAGCATATCCCTCCCTTACTCTTGCAGCGGCTTCCTCGTGGCCCCCGACCTCATTGCCACCGCTGGCCACTGCATGGTGAATACCGGCGAGAGCCGAAACGAAACTGATACTTACTGCCAGGCCTACTCGTGGCTCTTTGATTACCAGGAAGGGATTGATACGAATAATGTTCCGGCCGATAACCTATACCGCTGCAAACAAGTGATCTACGCCGTTAAAGACGAAGAGGCCCCTTTCCGGGACTACGCTCTGGTTCAACTGGACCGTCCGGTTTCGGGGCGCAGACCCCTCAAACTGGCCCCAGGACCTCTTTCTCCCCGCGAGATCTTCTCTATGATCGGTCACCCCCATGGCACACCAGCCAAGCTTTCGCACGGTGCCCGACTTCTTCTGGATAATCCTCAGCGCGAAAGCTTTATCACTACCCTCGATGCTTTCGAAGGTAATAGCGGCAGCGCTGTTTTCAATGCGCGCGATGAGGTGGTCGGCATCCTCGTGGCCGGAACACCGGGCCGAGGGCTTATCTCCCCTGCAGGACGCTCTTGTGAGATCTACAATCGGTGCGATGAGAGAGGAGAAAATTGCCTTTCACCAGATAAAGACACATCAATCTTCCCCGGTTTCCAGCGTGTGGGGACGGAAGTCCAGAGGATCGCACCGGTTATTGAGCTGATTAACCAAAGTGCCCGAAGCTTGCGCTAAGCCTCGTCCATATAGACTCGGCTTCACCAATTTCTTACTCTGGAATCGGAAGGTTCTGCTCCTCGTACCACCGGCGTATCTCAGGCATCTCTCGGAGGTATTGCCAGTTATCACCGTACTCTCTGTTAGTCGGATGCACACCGCGCTGAAAACGTTCTGGTATCTGCCGGTTGCTCTCCCAACGAGGAGCAAGAAGCTGACCACCATCAATGGCGTTGGCACGAACTCCGTGACTATTGATCAGAGATGTTGCTGATCCAACATCGGAGAACCAGACACGGCCCGACGAGTCTCGCATCAGCGTGTAATGAAGACTCCGGTCAGAAGATTGGTAGACATAAACATCGACGTCACCGTACAAATCATTCCGTGTTCGGTAGGTCGCCCGGGGTTGACGGTAGTCAGGCCTTGCTCCCGGATCACGAATGGTCACTTGTCGCGGGTTTGGTATTGAATGTAACTCGGATTGGTATTCAATTCGTGCCTCGTTGAGAATAGGCCGGGGCGACTCAACTCGGAGGTAGTCCGGGCCTTTCTCGTAGTTCTCGTAGTCGGTCAAAGTTCGGTTCACCGGAATAATTCCCTGGAGGCGAACAGGATCTACAGTAGGCATAGTCCCGGTTGCAGATTGAAGTCTCTGAAAGAGGAATTGTTGGAGCTCAGGGGCCGCCGCAAGAAAATCTTCTCCTGGTCCCTTGTCGTAGCCTCCCCGATTTGGAATACGGATGTTTCGTGCCGGAAGAAGTCGAAAGGAGAGAGAAGAATTGGAACGGTAGAAAACTCGTGTGGTGGTTTGTCCATTAATCGTAACTGCCACATTCGCAAAGACTCGACCTTGGCCGTCGGTGAAGAAGTCACTGACTTGGTATGAGGCATTCCGTGCGCTGAAGGCGTGCCGAGGAGCAATTCCATATTGTTCGAAGGCGGGATGGGAAGGAACAGTCGCGGCCACTGGTGCCGGAGTCACTGCGGCCGGAGCTCTTGTTACCGGTGCCGTTTGAATTGGGATCGCAGCGGTCGCTGGAGCTTGGGCCGCAGGAGGTGCGAAAAGAGCGCGGGCCTCATCCGATTGGCGAATCGATTTGAGTTCATCTCCGGCGAGAGTGTAGCGCTGGCCGTAGCCCGTGGAGACAATGATCACACCTTGTGAGGGTACTACCTCGTCGATGCGAGCGCTAATGCGCCCACCTGGAAGATCAACTGAGACGAATGGATTCTCAGGGACACGCCCTTCGTTGAAAGCGGTTCGAACACTCTGAACTGCAGGATCATTGGATGCTGGAAGACGTGGATTTGCCGCTATGGCACGAGCACGCGCTTCGATAACTTCCCGAGCTGTTGAGGACTGTCTCATTGATTCGAGCTGACTATTCCGGGCAACGAATTCACCTCCATTCTGCAAACGTAAACGGACTGTACCGAGGACTCGGTCAACACCTAGGATCTCACCGATTTGTCGTACCCCATCTCCCATGTCGAAAGAGATGTAGGGGTCTGAAGGAACAACGCCTCTATTAAGTGCAGAGCGCACATTTTGATAATTTGGCTCTGGGTGAGCTCTGAGCTCGATGCCTCGAAGAGATGCCGTGTTTCTTACCTGGGCCAGGTCTTCACCTCGGAGAATCATTTCTCGTCCGTCAGGTAGGTTAACTCGTACCTCTCCGCTTACCTTGTCGACTCGAGTGACACGCCCATCGAAAACCTCCCCGAAAGGATTCGCAAATGAGACATTCGGATCTGCTGGGATTTCTCCGCTACGAAATGCTGCACGAACGTTCTCGTAGGCACTATCTGCATGTCGATTGATCACAAGACTTTGGTGCGGGGGAGCAGCAGCAAATATCTCCCTCGCTCTATCGCTGTTCTGGAGCGTTTCTACATCGCGCCGGGCGAGCGTCATCAACGTTCCATCCATCAAACGCACTTCAACTCGGCCGTCCTCAAGAATTTTTTCGATCCTGACAGCAACGCGCTCACCAGCAATAGGGTGCAAAAATGTAGCGAAAGGGTCATCTGGCATCCGCCCTGCTCGAACAGCATGGAGCGTGGGGTTTGCATTCGCTGTAAGTGATGTGACTCTCTCAGCTGTTCGTGGACTGCTTGCGACAGGAGGTGTCGATAGAACTGGTGCGGGTGGGGCCGACGTGAGAGGTGGCATGCTACGAAGTTCTTTCTCAGAAATGCCAACAATGGAGTTCTCCATCAAAAGGCGTCTCTCATCAGGAGTAAACACCGGAGGGGGCGGCGTCGGTGGCCCCCCTTCACTAGAGGCAGGCCCCCTAACGCGTGAGTGAGGGTCTGTAGGGTCCACTCGGACGGGTTCCCTAAGGATCTCTACCTTCTGTCGAAGCTGGGCAGGAGTGTAGTTTCCGGCCAGGGCCGGCCGGGAAGCGATTACTCCCGGTTGGGTAGGTGAAACCACCAAATGTGCCCTAACAATGACGTCTTCCTCCTGCCGGCTGAGCGGATGGCCGAGAATACGGCTCGCCTGATCCAGACGTGGCCTGTGTTCAGGGTGGGGATCAGGCGCCCTGATGGCATTAAGACCTCTTTGAAGCCCAGGGTACTGCGCCACGGCCCGAGTCCCGTGCCTCAAAAAAGCGAAGAACGCTGCTGGTGGCATAATGAAATCGCTCAGAGTCTGACAGATGCGACGGGTGCTGGCCTCTGTGTTCAGACACCCGAATTGGGTGTAGCCCTCTTTCACCATGTCCGAGAGCTTACTTACTAGAAAAGTCATTAGCTGACGGGACACCGCTGAGGCAGCGTTCAGGGCTCGAGGAAATGAAGCTCCCTGATAGGCCTTATCGTATTCGGTGTAAATATAGAGCCGAATGGAATTGGCGAACTGAAGGCCCGCATCCAAAGCACGGCTTCCGCGCTCCCGGGCACCACGCAGATCCGTAATGTTCTCCCAGATGAATTGCGCCGCCTGTCCCAGAAAAGACAGCATATCCCGAACGGAGTTGAAGATCCCTGTCCCGCACCCGCGGAGGAAGTCAACGCCGCTTTGAACTGCTCTCGCTCGAGGCCGGTCACACCGCAAAAGGTCCGTTGGTGGCACTTCCCTACAAGCGTCGCTTTTTGTGACGACTTCACAGAAATGTCGCATCTGTTCATCAAGACTACCGTTCGAAATGACCTCGCTGTCGCAATTCTCACGCAGGAAAATATCCCGCGAAGGAAGATCGGTGATATCAAGGTAGCCCCCGCGAGTCAGATTCGCTACCACTCGTCGGGCGGAGGCACTTCCCGTCTGCGGATTCCCGAAGGCACTTGATGCGAGCATGATGAGTGCGAGGACAAATGATATGAGCGCCCTCATGGACGGGCCTTCAACGCCTCGTCGAAGCCCCGAAGAACGGTTGCTGACTCAGGCTTCGACATCACAGGTGCTGTAAATAGAAGCTGGATGACCTGGTTCGGCCCATAAAAATGTCGCTCCCGGTAGGTCACTTTAGTACTTATCCGGTCCAAGTAGGAACCGGAGAAGTCCACCACAACGTCTGCACCGACTTTCTTGACACTCTCTACAGTCACCGTCCACTCCGTAATGCTGAAAAAACTCAGGGTCATCCGCTTCCTGGCCTGGAAGGTTTCAGTGAATTCCTTAGACTGATAATACTTGAGTTCCGTGGGTGACTTGACTGCCTGTCGCTCTAAAACTATGCGAGCGTCTTTCATTTCGGGGTGTTTCCAGAACTCAACACCGTTTATGGCCTTGTCAAAGTACCAAGAATTACTGGCAGATGCGTATCCGCCTGAAAATGATAAAGCTATAAGGATGATTCTAATAATAATCACATGGTATTATCGGCGGAATAACATAGAACATAAGTGTCTGTGATTATTTATAAAATCTGACCAAGGCAACCGGCTATTTTGGGCAAATAAAATCGCAATTCGGTCCACTACGCTCAACAGCTGAACCATCAGGACAAATTTTTGCATCCGCGGCGCATACTTTTGCTGAACAAGAAAAATCACATTTTGGTCCGCTACGCCCAACAGATGAGCCATCAGGACAAATTTTTGTTTCATTGGAACACAAAGGATTCTGAATATTGGAAGGAGAAGTTATTGAAGGTTTTTTTCCCTCACAAGAGACCAGAAACGTCATTAGAAGAATGGCACCAAGTTTCATTATATTCATTTTTTTTTCGGCAGATGATGGAAATACTTTAGCTAAAAACAGTCGTATCTGATGTCGCCTGACCTACTTAAGGCTTACGACATAACTCGGCGGTACTGCCAGAACAGGGGGAATGGTTCAGCGGCTCAACTTCAGCGATCCCATTCTTCTCGTGACGGTAACGCGAAATTTCACGGTAAACCAGGGCGCGGATCCGGTTGATTTGTCCTAAAGGCCGGTTATCCGGGTGAGCGTGCCAGGGATTAAATCTCACGTTCTCACAAAAATTGATCAAATCTGTCGACGTGATATCAGTTTGTTTCTGGATCTCAAGATCGGCAACCTTAATGAAGGGAGAAGTCTTTTCGTCCCATGATTTCCTCGGATCTTCCACAATCTGTTGGGACGGCTTTTGGTTCAGTTGAATATAAAAAGAAAAGCAAGTTCCTTTAGTGGCCAGTGTTTCACCAAGCCGCCGGCGCAGGAAATCTCTCGGAGCATCCTTCCCGGGGATAGGATCTTTCTTAGTCTCACAAGGCAGAGCGTGATAGCGCACAGAATGTGACCCCAGCTTGAATGGTACTGCTGAATGGAAATCCTGTTGGAGTGGATGACCCATTTTGATCCGCGCTGCAAAGAGTCTCTGGGCACTGATCGGATGTGTGGCAGCAAACCGGATGAAATCAAAAGTAGAACCTTGGGAAGCTGTCTTCACGAGGTCTGTATAGTCTGCACCGTCTTTAGAAAAAAACTCCTTCATATTCGCCAAAAGAAAATCATGGGTCCCCGTCGGAGTCCCCGGAACATTCATGAGTTTGATCGCCATTCCTCGGACGTCTGGGTCAAGGTCATGCTTGGCCTCCCCGTTGTTAGACCCGTTGGAAAAACGAATCCACGAGTCGTAACTGGCAGCTTTTTCAAAGATCCCTTTTTTATTCGCCAATGGGAGAAGACTTGGATCAATTTTCATTTTGGCACGGACGCAGGCATGGGTCTTGGGGTGAGCGTCTCGTCTTACAAAGTCATCTCCAATTGAGTCCTTGATCAGCATTTGAAGAGTATCATCGAGAATGACTTCTGCCTCACGCTCCTGGGCCGATGTCCATACTTCACCCAGCTCCGGTGCGGGAAGATCAGAGAGTAACGAAGCCGCAGATCTACTTACTTCCCGCTTATCATTAACTGAGCAGGCCACTAGAGTGAAAACAGACAAGGCCAATAAGGCAATATGCAAGGGCGCATCCTTTGTTAGGATAAGTTTAAGATCAACACCCGTCGGAAAATAGTCGGAAAGGACTTCCCTCTCCCAGACCTTTACCTATTGTAGCTATATCACTATTACTCAATAAGTAATTTCAGAGACTTCGAAAGATGCATGGATCCGGATTTAAGGAAATTGATACTAGACCCGATAAAGCCATAGTAATAAGGTCAGGAATATACAGGCGTACAATTCTAAAAAATCAGACTCGGCTCATTGGACAGCTAGTGTCGCTGATCGTCTTCTTAACCTTAAGTGCATGTAAGGTCGATCTATCTGAAGCTGAAAAAAACACGCTCGCTCTTAAGGGCTTAGATCCCATCTATCGAGCAGGTGACACTCTTAACATCAACTTAGGGGCAGAGGGAAAATTCAAGAAACTGATTCTTCAGTACGCAGCAGATGGCAAAAACTATGAGACCATAAAAACCTTCCGAAGAACACCCGAATCCATTTCTTGGACCGTGCCCTCAACCTCCACTGCTCAAGGGAGAGTTCGGGTCTTAGGTTACGGTGATAACAAGGACTTTAAGATTGCTGTCAGCTCTTCATTTAGGATCGTTTCGAAAATGGATCTTTGGTCTGGGCACCTCAATATCCTTGGAACAGCTGACGGCACGGGCAACGACGCTCGCTTGATGTCCCCAGAGGCGATGGTGAAAGTTGGTTCTTCCGTCTATATCGCAGATAAGAACGCCATAAGAAAAATGGACGTGAGTGACCCCGAGAATCCATCCATCACAACAGTCGCGGGCAACATTGATGTTTCGGGATCTGTAGATGGAATTGGGCTTGAGGCCAGATTTAACTCCATATATGGCCTTGCTTCAGACGGAGCAGGTCTCTACATCACTGATTATAACAACCACACAATTCGAAGAATGGATTTATCGACCTTAGAAGTCACAACTTTGGCGGGCGTAGCAGGCACAACAGGATCATCGGATGGGATTGGCGCCAACGCTCTATTTAATGGTCCATTTGGAATAACATATCTAGGGGGAGATTTCTATGTCGCGGAATACCTTAACGATAAAATCAGGAAGATAACTCCAACAGGAACGGTTACCACCTACGCAGGATCAGTGAGTGGGCTCCTTAATCATGGAAGTAATCCGTTACTAGCAAGATTTAACGCTCTTACTACAATCACCAATGATGGTAATTCACTTTATGTTTTTGATGGAAGCCGGGTGATCCGGAAAATTAACGTCACAAGCGGTGCCGTTACGACTCTTTCTGGGTCCCAAAGGCTAGGCTGGATCAATGGCGCAACCGCTTCCGAGGCAAACTACTTTTCTGTTCGAAGCATGATCTACGATGGAGGGTACCTCTACGCCGCGGACCACGGATCTGGTGTCATTAAAAAGGTTGATGCCACAACGGGCGTGGCCACTAACCTTGCGGGTTTTGGCGGGGACTCGAGTGGTGATATTGACGGCGTAGGAAGCAGTGCTTTCATAGGGGGAATTTGTGGCATTGTCTTAGTGGAACCGGACCTCGCTTACATAAATTCAAAAACCACCAGGAAAGTGAAGAAAGTGGTCCTCTCAACTGGTGCCGTAAATTCCGTACTAGGTCCTAGTCCCACATTAACTGCCGCCTATAACCCACAGGACGTTGCCGTGCTCATGCTTGCAACCGGCATTTATGTTGATGGCAATGACGTTTACTTTACAGAGGATTATTCTCATATTATTCGCAAACTGAATGTGACATCCGACAACGTCAGTCATGTTGCCGGAGTTCCCGGGGAATCAGGGACAAGTGATGGGACGACCACGACGGCAAGATTTAATACACCCTCTGGTATAGTCAAGTTCGGGACAGACTGGATTGTTTCCGAAGCAGCTGGCAATTGCATCCGAAGGATCGACAACCTTGGAAACGTAACCACAATTGTTGGATTATGCGGAACTGGTGGGAATGTTCCCTCTGCGGGAACAACTGTTTCTGGAGCAACCGCTCGTTTGAGAGCACCGCGAGATATGTGGATCGAAGGAACTGATCTTTATGTTGCCGACTATACTAATCACAAGATCAGAAAGGTCGATCTCTCCGATCTCAATAACATCCAGGTCTCAACGTTCGCTGGCAGCAGCCAGGGAGTTCTCGATGGCACAGGACTCAGTGCGAGATTCAATGGACCCTGGGGTATAACGGGAGATGGGACTTTCTTGTATGTCTCAGACTTCACTGGACACACTCTTAGGAAAGTCAGTTTGTCAGGTGGCGTGGTCACCACCATTGCGGGGACCTCTGCAACATCCGGTGAAACAAACGGAGCCGGGGCCACGGCCTTGTTTAAAAATCCTGCGAGTCTCGCCAAAGATGCAAATTATCTCTACATTGCGGACTCTGGAAACAGTTTAATCCGGAAAATGGACTTGGTGACACTTAACGTGACGACATTGGCCGGTAACACAGGCCCAACCACTACTTTTGAGGGGGATCTTGGAATCTACGCCAAGTTCAACGGGGCACGAGGGATAGCTATTTCTGGTACCAACCTTTACGTCGCAAATACCAGCGCACGAACAATAGTTAGGGTGAACACGTCTACAGGAGCAACCTCTACCGTCGCAGGAAGAACCTCCAGTAATGGAAGCATTAATGGGAAAGGTCAGGAAGATATAGCGAGATTCAGATCCGTGACTGAGGTCGATGGATTTCTTTACGCCACCGACACAGACAATCACATCATCTGGAGGATTGATTCATCAGGCACAAAAACACTATTTGCTGGAGGCCGGAAAAATCCAGGAACGACTGATGGGGCGCTACTTTCGGCACGATTCCACAGGCCCATCGGAATAACATCGATTGGAAAAACTCTCTATGTCGTCGATAGGTCCAGTAGTACGATCCGAAAGATTGACTTGCAAACGATCTCTGTCTCAACGATCGCCGGTTCTCCTTTGCAAACTGGGGCCACTAACGGAATCGGTACTGCCGCGAGGTTCAACTTGCCGGAGATGATTACGACGGATGGGTCTGACTTATATATCTCTGATAAGGAGAACCAGCTGATTCGAAAGTTACAGGTCAGTAACAACCTTGTAACAACAATCGCCGGCACTGCGGGTGTTTCCGGTTCCACAGATGGAACAGGCCTTGCTGCGAGCTTTTCAGATCCCCTGGGTTTAACGTGGCACGAGAACCATTTGTACGTTGCAGATTTCTCAAATAACCTTATTAGAAAGATAGACCTCACAAATTCGAATGCGGTGACGACACTTGCAGGATCGGCAGGCGTCATGGGATCGAGTGACGGTACTGGCACTGCGGCCCTGCTGTCAAATCCGTCGGCCATTCAAACTGACGGAAAGTATCTCTATGTTACTGATGCGTCCAATGGAAGTATCCGCCGTATCAATCCTAACAATGGAGCAACGACGACATGGATTGGTGAGTCTGAATTGCGCATAGACAAGGCCGGGGATTTTTCTGCCGCGAAACTATATCGTCCCATGAACATTTCGATCACACCTAGTGGTGTCTATATTAACTCTGAGCATAGGGCCCTCTTCAAAGTTCATTAGAACATTGCATCCTCACCAGAGATTTATCGATTTATGACGTCTTTCAGTCGTCAATTTTTTTGACATCCACAATCATTGAAACCTCTAAAAATCCGTGGCGGCCGACTACAAAAATTTGGCATCACTCCTGCAAGAATGGAGAGAAATTGTTCCAATGCAGGAGCGCAACCCATGAAAAAAGTCACGGCTCTTTTAACCATTGTCGCTTTCATTAACACAGCTTTTGCCGAAAATGGGCCAACTTTGAGCCTCCTGGCCTACACCGCACCGACCCCTCTTGATTGGTCTTCGCCAGGAACCCTCATTCGCTCAACTCTCGCCAACAGTACCCTTTCCCCTATTGGTCGCATGGAAAGACAAATGGGCAACGATGGAGATGGACGCGCCGTGATGGAAGACGTTTACGCTTACCGGAACTATCCTCACCCCATCTCTCACATCAACGTAGAACTTAAATGCCGGAATCAGGAATCAATCCTGACAGGAAAAACGGGACTCCTTTCATCCTACGAATACCTAAGCCGCTGGCTGTTTCAAGGCAGTAGTCTTGAAACACTCATACTCGATACCCCAGGGAGTTTAATCCGAAAGGAAGCTATACTTGGATGGCTCGGTCCGTTAACTGAAAGAGATATGGTCCGCAAGCTCACCTTCAAAATCAATGATCAAATGTGCAGCTACCTCACTCAATACCTCGAAGAGTACAAAAAACATGGCCTAGATACAAACTACGGCGGACTCGATTCATTTCCTCTAAAGGGAAAAGGAGGGGGTTGTGCCGCCTTTGGAATGAGCTTCCTCCAGGTTGCTGGATTCAACGAACCGCTATTCGATGAAACCTGGGCACGAGAGCTAAAGATTCCTAATCGCTACATAACAACTCGAGAGCGCCTAGCGGAAAGAGGATTCTATAGTTTCGTGTTCTGGCGACGGAATGGTAACTGGAATCAAACCAATGAAAATTCAGTTCCCATTCGCTTCTGGGATCCACAAAAACTCTATGATTGGTTAGGGCGCGCGGCCACATCACCACAAGAAGGTGCAGGAAGCTACGACGTGAGACCATGGAGTAAAGAACAAACACTCGAGGTCATCTTTGACAGAACTCATCGCCAGGCACCAAGTCATTACTATTGGGATGACTCCGTTTTCAGGCCAGCTGAATAACTCAATTTATACTTCAAGAGAGTTTCGAAACTAAAACCCAGCAAGTCTAATCTTCAGATTTATAAAAAAGGGCCGAAAGATTTCAGCTATCGCCTCACTGCCTATTTAAACTTATCCGTGAGGAACTGAATCATTTGCTTCCGGAACAACCCCTGAGACCTTCCGTTCCCTTCCGGAGTGCCCCCCAAGAACAACCGCGCCTTTGTAACGGGATGAACACTGATCTCAACTGTCGTGGTCTGACCCAGAGGTAATCTCACGGCCCCGTGACCGGCTTTATGCGCACATGTTGATACAACGGGGTAGCGAAAATTCCACGCCTTCAAGCGTCCTTCGATCTCTTTAATGAAGAGGCAAGATGGCCAAAGGAGATCATCCTGACCCCCGAGAAGTAAAAGGGG
>JAIYDC010000027.1 GCA_027487685.1 Pseudomonadota bacterium
ACATCGGTGCCGAATTTAAAATCAACGCAGTTCATTTTATTGAGCGCAGCTACTACCTTTACTGCAAAAAAGACCTTTATAACCTTAAGTATTCGATCCGCGATGAGCATAGAAAGTACGTGAAGGATCTTCAGAAAATGGTCCAGGAGTTCAAATGCGAGTAATACTCTTAAGCCTTTTTACCTTTCTGCTCTCTGGAGTCGCCATAGCGGACGAGCGGGCCATAACCGAAAACTTGAATCGTCTTCAGCTCCTTCAAATTAAAGTTTCCCAGCACTGCCTGAATAATCCGAACTCACAAAGTTTGCAGGTCAGGATCGATGGTCGTAACTATCGGTGTCCCGAGCTCATTACTGTAACCCATCTTCTGCAAGAGCAGGTGGCCGAAGAGGTTGCCAGGCACAGAGAAAACTGCGAGGAAGAGAATCGTCGTCCACCCCATTCCGCCCTGGCCACCCAGGCCGCAAGGATCGCCCAACGTTCAGCGGCTTGCCGCCCTTCACCAGACAGAGAAGGTTGTGCCGGCAAGTTTGCTTGCGGTATCCTTTCCGCAGTCACTTTCCCTATCGCAACTCTGGCAGCAAGAATGAGCGAATCACCAGCAGTGAGACAATGTACAGACCAGGCCCATGGCATGCCTGCTTGCGTCGCCAATCTTTTTCGGGGGATTTTTGATTCTATTTGGTCGACGCTTACCGTGATTTGGGACCTTGGCCGTGCGGCCGTGACTACAGCGGGGGAATGGCTCGGTTTGGTCCGGCGATCAGAAGCGACAACTTCCGAGCGAGCAATGATGGCCCAGCAAGCAGGCCCAGGATTTCTTAGCCGACTTGCCTCGGATCCGGCCGGAACGATGAGTAAGATGGCCTCGGACCTCTTTGCGGTAATCCAAGAATCTGCTTTGAATCACTATGGCTGCGAAGAGTGGTCGGGTGCAGCTTTTATTTCTAATTGTGTGAGACCTATGACAACCTGGGACTGCGGAACATGCCAACAGAAGATGCAGGTCTTTTGCGGAATCGCGGGCTATGCCGTTGGTGAGATTGCTAGTGCGTTTCTGACAGGTGGACTTTTCTACGGTGTGAGGACGGCGGTTCAAGGTGCAGTTAAACTGGGAGCAGTTCCGTCACGGACAGTCGCGGCCTTCATGGGAAGGACCTTTCCGAGGGCCTCGACTGAAGTTGCCGAAGCTGCGGCACGGGTCCGAAATCTTGCGGCCAACGGTTTCACTGTTGCTCAAAATAGACTCTTCGATGCGTGGCATGCAGTTTCTCATAGTCAGGTGACTCGTGCAATCGCAACCGCTGCCCGGAACACTGGTGTAACGACGATCTCGCGAGCAACGCTCAAACCTATCTCTCTCTACCTTCATGCGATGGAACGTGCTTCCCACGCTGGGTTAACTTTGGCCAGTAACGCTGCACCGGGGGCAGTTGTTGCAGGGACACTTGCTGCCAGGGGTGCCCGAATCGCCGATCACTCGATGGAGCTCACCCTTCATGGAGAACACTTGAGGCATCTTAACGAAAAGGGCGAGGCCCGAGAGCGAAGATTAGCTCAAGAGGCTCAAGCATCGCCCAATACCCGAAGGACAACGAGTAGGCCGCCCTCTCATGCGGTCCAACCGACCCGCACTGGGGGAGAAGCCGCTAGGCAGGTGCCTCGGCAGAGGAACGCTACACGTCCATCTCACGAATAAATCGTCGAAGTTCTCCGCCGCCGCATTCATCGAGAAGCTGAACGCGGCGGAGGTGCCGTATAAGTTTTACCGTCATCGCCGCTGGATCTAGCTCTACCAGGTGCCAGTATGGCCCCTAGGAGAGGCAAAAAAATTACAAAGTATCTCTGTCACTCTCCACTATCACAATCTGTGATAAGGCCTTCCCACGACTCTAACCAAAGGGAAAAGTATGAGATTCGTTGCCCTCTTCCTCTCGCTTTGTCTAACCATGAACGTCTTCGCCGCGAGTGCTGGCCAGCTTCAACTCGAGCGTGAACTTGACGAGTATAATTATGCCTTGAGTGTTGAATGGGATCAAAAGGACTGGAAGTTCTACGAAGCCGAGACAGAGAAATTCCTGAAAAAGCTTTCTTATCTCATGCGAGAGCGGGGTTTGACCCCGAATGACCTCACTCTACTGTCGGAGAAAAAAATTAAGAACAAAGCAGTCCTTGATGCGGTCAAGCTCCGTGTGGAACTCCTAGGTCCAGACTCATCCGAGGCCGATCTTATCCAGATCCTGAAGCAAACATCGACTGAATTTTACTCCCAGGGTGCAAGTTGGAACGGCATGGCCGTTCTCATTTATGGAGGTGGTCTGGTGCTTCTTGCAGCTCTTGCCTATCACATCTGGGTGGCAGCGACCACCGAGTGCGTCCAGAAAGTGGAGGAATACGAGTGCGTTTCAACTTCCGTGATTGATATCTATGGAATGGTTAAGGTCATCAATAGTTGCGGTCCTAAGGTTAGCTGCGTGGCCTGGGCAAAAAAGTAAACAGGTTAAAAGTTTTCTTCTTCGCCACTCTTATTTCAACCCCTGCTTTGGGAGGGGTTGAAATTTTTGTCCGACTGGTGTCGCTCAAAAACCGTCCCTTTCACGGTCCAGTAGAAGTATGGGTCACAATCACACCAGTACCCAGTATGACCTCACTTTGAAAGGGCAATATGGGGTTCTTTACCGCAGAAACAATCGGAGGATGGACAACAATCAAGGACTTAAGACTAAAACAGTCTTGGCATAAATCATGCTTAAGCTGCCGATGAGACCCTTCACTCTCTAGGAGGTACAATGAGACTTCTTTTCGTGACTCTCTTTCTCTTTTCCGGATGCAGTGTTTCTAAATTCTACCGTTCGGCCGATGTCCAGCGGGAGCTCAAAAGAAACGATACCCAACTCGATTTGATCGCTTGGACGGTGGAAAAGGACTCCTCTGATAATGAGGCGTTTTACAAAAACTATCAAAAGGATAGTAAGGCGAAGGGGTCATATCTCTTGGAAGATCTCTCCTGGAGACTGGTCGAACTTTCCAAGAAAAAAGAGACCATCCTAAAGCTCTATCAAAAACTTAAGCAGATCAACCATAGTCTTTTATCGGAGCTTGGGGGTAGGGAAGAAATACGAGAAAGTGATGCGGCCTATAAGCGGATTGAAAAGTTTGCCAACCTAACGGGTGCGGACGTGAGATTACTGTTTAGTGAGTATGCTAGTTATAAGAGCGCATCGATGGATTTTGCTAACTTCTCTCTCTTTACAGGGATTAGCTGGAGAAGGCCCGCAGAGAGATGATAGTGCTGGGGACTAAGTACCAAGCACTATCACCTAAGGGATAAACTAATTTTTCTTAGTTTTAGGAGCTACCGAAGCTGTCGTAGAAATTTTCTTTCCAGTTCCAGTTACTGAAATACAACCTCTCTGGTCACGCCAGAAAGAAGCATTCATGATCCAGTCGGCCCCGCTCTTCTTTTGGGCGCCCATGATGGCCTCATCTAGAAGTCCGATCTGGCCTCTATCATTCATTTGATCAGGGCAGAATTCGCTTTCGACTTCGCCAATTTCAACTAGGTTCTGACCAGCTTCGATCGAATTATGAGTCATAGAAACAGCACTTGCATCTAGAACTTTGACCTTATGAGCACAGCTTGTCATGCCAACCAGTAAAGCAGCAATAATTAAAGTTTTCATCTACCTGTACCCCACACCTGTGACAACCAGGCACTGCTTACCGAATAAGTAAGCGTTAAAGCCTTCATTAGAAGTCGTTGCATTATTAATGTATCTGATTTGCTTGCTTGCATCGGTCTTCTCAAGAGTGCTGAAACCAGCTGATGCTAAAGAACCAGCACCAGTTTTAGCATTAATAAAAGCTTTGTCGATGGTTGGCTGTCCACCTAAGGGGTTACCAAGTACAGTCCATAGACAATCTTCGCCTCTAATAGGACCGACTGCCTGACCCTTAGTAATGTTGTCATCGAAGGCAATTGTCTTAACTTTTTGGGCATAGTTATAAGTAGCGCAGCTACTTAAAAAGGCTAACCCAATTGTTAAGAAAAAAGACGTTTTCATCGTTTCTCCTAAAATTAAATTGTTGAGGTTATTATGATCAAAAACTTATCTGAGTATGTAAAGTAGTTTAGTGAGTGGGGGTGTTGTTCGGGTCAGATCTTCGAGACGGGCGCATCATTTTGTTCCCCTGACCCCATGCTCATACGCTCGTGCGGCGGGAACTCAGCGCTCAGGGAAAGACAAAAAAAGAGGCCCCATCTTGGGCCTCTTTGTGCATTGCTTAAATAGTAGTGTGAACCTATTATTTCTGCTTTTTTTCGTAGGCAACGCAAACGTCTCTGAAGCCGCAGACTGTGTCTGTGTAGACGTTGCCCCAAGAGTCGGTCCGTGAAGTGGAGCTACACTCGTAGCGCTCTTCGTAGCGGACGCAAACGTGGTTGGCGTCAAACCAAACCGCCCAGCCAATGAGTGCAGCAACGAGGAGAACGGCAGCACCTCCGATTAGGATGACTTCGCCGTTCCAGCTCGCACCTTTAGAATAGAAGTCACCAGACGTTTCCTTCAGGATTTCGAGTAGGTCAGCTTCGGACTTGGCCGGACCCTGGAGTGAGAGTTTTAGCTTGACTGCCTCGAGGGCGGCCTTATTCTTAGTTCGCTTCTGGGCCAAGGAAACAAGATCACTTGAAGAAAGACCTCCCTCACGCATGAGCTTAGAAACTTTTTGAAGGAATTTCGCTGTCTCAGCTTCGTAAAAGCTTTTGTCCTTCTGGTCCCACTCGACACTTAGAACATAGTTATACTCGTCGAGTTCGCGCTCAAGCTGAAGCTGGCCAGCGCTGGCGGCGAAGACGTTCATGGTCAGGCAGAGTGAGAGAAGGAGGGCGACGAATCTCATAGTTTTTCCCTTTGTTGAAAGTTTCGATCTGGCGTTTACCAAAAGACGTAAGTGAATGAAAGGACCAAAGAGACTTTGTTACTTTTTTACCTGCTCATTGGTTCCAGAACGATTCTTAGGGGTGCCGAAATGACACCATCAAGAAAGAGTGCAGATGACTCTGCACTCTCTTTTTACCTTCTCTTGTAGGCGACACATACCGCCGTGGGACCACAAACTGTGTTATTTATGACAGTGCCATCATACCCCGTCTGGGATGTTGTATTGCACTGGTATTGCTCTACCGTTTCGGTGCACTCGTGGGTTGCCGCAAACCAGATTGCGTAGGCAAATCCAGCAACTAATGCTAACCCCGCTGCATAAAGAAAAATCACCTGGCCGTCCCAACTCGCACCCTTAGCGTAAAATTCGCCAGAGGTATCTTTTATAATCTTGAGAAGATCGGCCTCCATGGCGGCCGGCCCTAGGATTCTGAGTCGAAGCTTGATTGCATCCAGCACCTCTTTGTTCTTAATCTTCTTTTCGCACAAAAGAATGAGGTCCTTTGGAGTCAAGCCTTGCTCCCCCATGAGATGAGAAAGCTTTTTCAGGAATTTTGCAGTCTCGGCTTCGTAAAACTTTTTATCTTTCTGGTCCCACTCGACACTTAGAACATAGTTATACTCGTCGAGTTCGCGCTCAAGCTGAAGCTGGCCAGCGCTAGCGGCGAAGACGTTCAAAGTTAGACACAGGGAGAGAAGGAGAGCGACAGATTTCATTTTTCATCCTTTTGGTTGGAGTGACGAAAGAGCTTGTACTAGAGGTGCTGAGTGATTAAAAGGGGTGCGAGATGATGTTACAATCTTACCCCGCACTTGGTGTTACTGCGGCCCGGATTGGAGTCATAAAGATCCCAGCTTTGTCTGCTTCGTGCTACTCATCTTGGAACTTACCTGCGCTTTGAACCTTGGAGTCTTTCTGGCACCTCTCGGTGCCGCGGTGACACCAAAAATGAGTAAATTTATAACAAAGTATCCCCGCCCCTTTTAATCCCTCACGGCCTTTGGTACACGCATGTTCGTGACTTTAACCAAAGGGAAAAAAATGAGATTCGTCGCCCTCTTCCTTTCACTCTGTCTGACCCTGAATGTTTTCGCCGCCAGCGCTGGCCAGCTTCAGCTCGAGCGTGAACTCGATGAGTACAACTATGTCCTAAGCGTCGAGTGGGACCAAAAAGACAAAAACGTTTATGAAGCCGAAACTGCAAAATTCCTGCAGAAAGTATCCCAGCTCATGATTCTCGAGGGTCTTTCCTCCAGCGATCTCATTTCTCTGGCCCAAAAGCGTACCAAAAATAAGGCGGCTCTCGAGGCGATAAAGCTGCGACTCTCACTCCAGGGTCCGGCCAAGTCTGAAGCTGACCTACTCCAGATCCTCAAGGAGAACTCGGGTGAATTCTACTCTAAGGGCGCTAGTTGGAATGGGGATGTCGTCTTGATTGGTGGCGTTGTTCTCTTGTTGGCCGCATTGATTGCTTATACTATTTGGTTTGACGCCAACCACGTTTGCGTTGCCTCTGAAGAGCGCTACGAGTGTAACTCAACCACCCAGAATGACTCTTGGGGCAATCCCTCTACTAATACTGTTTGCGGCTTCAGGGACGTTTGCATCGCCTACGAAAAAAAGCAGAAATAGTCAGTTTCCATCTCACTTTTGCGTAAGCAAAGCACAATAAAAGGCTCCGCAAGGGGCCTTTTTCTATTTAAGGAGAAGCGATCGGAGCATTCATTCTTTCTTCTCATGAAGCTGCTGCTTTTGCGTTTTGGGTTCTTCACTCGGCCCTTACCTGGCCATTTCGAATCTTAGGAAGTTGGATCTCTGGGTCATGATTCCGGCCCTGTGGCCGGAGTCTAAGAGAAGGCAGAACTTGCCTCTTCGATCGGGTGTCTCAGCGGGCGGTGGGATTTTGGTTTGTAAAGATCGTCATGACAGATTCAGTTTATATGTAAGAGTTTGTTGTATTGACGCAGTTTTCCTCGAGAATATTTATCGGAGATTACACTAAATCTAGTTATAAAAACCGTCAAAAAAATGTCGGAGACACTATATGTAGATTTTTAGCTTTTCAAATGTCCGATCAACTACTACGCTTATTTCAAGACAGATTAATCATCATCACCACACACATCATGAAGAAGGAGCTGGGATATGAGCATGGAGCCACTACTCAAACAAAGCAACGACCGTTTTGTTCTTTTCCCAATCAAGTACCACGACATCTGGGACATGTACAAAAAAGCAATGGCATCTTTTTGGACCGCGGAGGAAATCGACCTTTATTCCGACATAAAAGATTGGGAAGCTCTTAACGATCAAGAGCGTCATTACATTTCTCATGTCCTGGCGTTCTTTTCTGCGTCAGATGGGATCGTTAACGAGAATCTGGCCCTTCGCTTCTACAACGACGTCCAGATCCCCGAGGCGCGCTCGTTCTACGGCTTCCAGATTGCCATGGAGAACATTCATGCCGAGACTTATGGTCTTCTCATCGACACCTACATTAAGGATCCGCAGAAGAAGGAATACCTCTTTAAGGCCATCGATAACATCCCGTGTATCAAGAAAAAGGCCGACTGGGCCATGAAGTGGATCTATGGTAACGATACCTTTGCCGAGCGGCTCGTCGCTTTTGCTGCGATCGAAGGGATTTTCTTCTCAGGATCTTTCTGTTCGATCTTCTGGCTCAAAAAGCGTGGCCTCATGCCGGGTCTCACTTTCTCCAACGAGCTCATCTCTCGGGACGAGGGGCTACACATGGACTTCGCGTGCCTCTTATACAGGAACTACGTGGGTAACAAGCCGTCGGAGACCCGAATCCGTGAACTCGTGATGGAAGCGGTTAGCTTCGAGTGCGAGTTCATCACTGACGCTCTCCCTGTGTCTCTCATCGGCATGAACGCTGAGCAGATGAAAGACTACATTCGTTTCGTCGCCGATCGCCTTATGCGCTCCCTCGGCTACGGCGAGATCTACAACGCTAAAAACCCCTTCGACTGGATGGAGCTCATCTCCATGCAAGGCAAGACGAACTTCTTCGAGAAGCGTGTCGCCGAGTATCAGAAGGCCGGGGTTATGAACTCTACAAAAGAACCCGCGGGCGCTCAGTTCGCATTTTCCACCGATATGGATTTCTAAGAGGTAAAGACTATGTTTGTTGCAACACGCTCAGGTAAAAGAGAACCAGTTCAGTTTGATAAAATCACCCATCGGATCTCCCAGCTCACTTACGGGCTTGATCCGAAGTACGTTGACGCCATCCAGGTCGCCAAGCGCACCATCAACGGCCTCTTCGATGGCATCACCACCGAGGAACTCGACAACCTCTCGGCCGAGGTCTCCGCCTACATGACCTCTGTCCACCCGGACTACGCCCGTCTTGCAGGTCGCATCGCCGTTGCCAATCTTCACCGGCAGACGAGTGATTCGTTCATGGAAACATTTGAGTCCCTGTACGGTTACAGGAACGAGTTCACCGGAGAGCATCAGCCTCTGATCTCCGAGGAGATCTTCGGTTTTGCGACCCAGCATAAGGATCGGATCATGAAGGAGATTGCGTACTCGCGCGACTTCGAATTCGATTACTTTGGCTTTAAGACTCTTGAAAAATCCTATCTCCTTCGGGTTAACGGCAAAATCGTCGAGCGTCCTCAGCATATGTTTATGCGCGTTGCTCTCGGCGTGCAGATCGGCAATATCGAAGAGGCGATGCGAACCTATCAGCTGATCTCTGAAGGCTGGTTCACCCACGCTTCGCCGACACTGTTTAACGCTGGTACGAATAAGGCCCAGATGTCCTCATGCTTCCTGGTAAGTATGAAAGATGATTCCATCGAGGGCATCTATGAAACCCTCAAACAATGCGCACTTATCTCCCAGTCAGCGGGAGGGATTGGTCTTTCTATCCACAACATCCGTGCGAAGGGCTCGTTCATCCGCGGCACTAACGGTACCTCTAACGGGAT
>JAIYDC010000026.1 GCA_027487685.1 Pseudomonadota bacterium
AAGGCTACACGGGAATCATAAAATCTTTCATTCCAATCTCTAAAAAAACAGGGCTACGTGTAGTCGTTTCGCAACCTATACGCTAGATGCTTGAAATTATGACCATGCAGAATCTGACTAATGCTAATTTAGATACTTCCGATAGGTGGGCTAGACCCACATTGACAGAAGTGGGGCAAGGTGTTAAGATCTGATCGTGCAAGGAGTTTCTTATGGGCGCATTGGTTCAAAAAGATAAAAAAAACAGATTACCCGTAGGCCCAGAAGTCGAAGGTACTTATTTTATCAGAGAAGTAGATGAAAGAGGCAGGGTGATATTTACGCCTCAAGTTTTAGTGGCGAAAGATGAATTTGAAGAAAGGTTAATTACGCTGAATGATGCTGAAAGAGACCGTTTCGTTGAAAGTCTTCTTTCTGCTCCCCAGAGGAATACGGCCTATAAAAAGGCGAAAGCTGATTTTAACAAAAAGTACAAGTAGATGACCTGGGCCTTTGATAAATTTGATAAAAAATTCGATAGAACGAAGTTTAATTGTGGCGAACTAGCTTTGAATGATTATCTCCGAAAGCAAATGTCACAAGACGTGGATCGCAGAGCAAATGTTCCTACCTTGGCCGTTAATACTCAAGACGAAGTTATTGGATATTATACATTAAGCAATGGGGCAGTGGAGTTCGCCAACTTCCCTCAGAATTTAAAAAAAGAAATAGCTCCATCCCCAGTGCCGATAGCAAGAATAGGCCGTTTAGCTGTCGATAATTCAACAAAGGGCCAAGGGCTTGGAAGAGAGTTACTCTTTCACGCAATAGATAAAGTTGAACAGCTTTCAATAGAAATTGGAATCCGGTCCATCGTCGTAGACGCAAAAAATCCTAATGCTGAGGCGTTTTATTTGAAATATGGCTTTCAGTATCTTCATACTTCCGGTGCTAAGAAATCATTATTTCTCATGATATGATTTGCGCCTGCACTAGCTACTGGGCAGAAGCTTGACGCAGAAAAATTCTAAATTTGAAGTCATCTATAGAAATGAAAAGTCTACTCTACTTAAAGACAAATCAGATCCAGGGCAGTTCAAGAATGCGATGTCCTACAATCCATAATTAGATTTTGCCGATTCTAGAAAATCATTGCTTCTCATAATCTGATTTTGTTAAAAAAATGATTCATGAAAGTCTGTCAATTTATCGATACTAAATATCAGGCTTAAAGTTGGGGTTATTTTTTATGTTTTCCACAGGAATCTCTGCTTCCCAAAAATATTCGCCAGTTCCGTAAGGCAAAAGTATGTGTCCTTTGACGGTATAGATATAGGCCAGTGACTTAGGACTGTTTCCGCATACCGCAGGGTAAATAGCAATTTCTTTGAACCCGTCTCCATTGAGGTCTCTTGCATAGGAATTCGAGCCAAGTTTTACGAAGTAGATGAAAAAGCTTCCCTCCCAAGGTTCGATGAGTTTGCCGTAAGAATAAGTCTTGCCTTTAAAGATCAGATGTAAAGGTGTGGTTGGAGAGCAGTCGTCTTCTGTCCGGTTCCTGCCATAACAACCGGGCTTTAGATTATTGGGCATTATTAATTTTGTGCTGGAACTGATGTTGATCTCATTGACTCCAATTGCAGCTTGAGTGGATGTGATGTTAAGGGACAGGTAGCCGCTTATTAAGAGACTCATGATAGAGTTTAAAGATTTCATCTGCATAGGCATCTCCATGCTCATTCCATTGATGGTAATATTTCACGGTTGAATAGAGGTCTTTTCGTTTAACCTCTTTGCTCTTCAGTAATAGGAAATATTTATGAGAGAGCCAACGTATCCCAGTAGCGATATTGATTACAGGATCTACGAGGTCGCCTAAATTTAGCTCAAGAAAATGACCTTGAACCTCAACAAAGTTATTCTCAGGAATACCTTCCAGGCGATACAGGGTAGATTGTAATATTTGCATCAGTCCCGTTGCAGAGCTATTTCTTGCTTTTGCTTTAATCTGTGGTCGAAAGCTTGATTCTTTGGCAATGATGACTTTAATTAAGAGTGGATCAAGCCCTTCCGGAAAGGGGAGCCCCTGTTCTTTCCAGAAATTTAGCCAAAACTGGATGATGGAGTCGAATTCAGGGAATTCAACGAATCCTTTGACTGCTCCAATGGTAGGATAGTCATGATCACCATGCCAGTACAAGTAGAGAAGATTTTCAGGAAGAAGTTTTACATTCTTGCCCCGATTTTTTCGAATATGCGCTTTCACATAATACTTCACACCTTTGCTGGACACCTTTATGTGTCGTTTAACGACATGAGATCCCGGTGGTGCCATTTTTAGTGTTGGTGGACGTTTTATGGAGGACATAGAGGAAATCGTATAGATTTTTATGATGCCTGTCCATGTCGTAAAGGTGACGCGTAAGAGGACAAGTAGACTATCTTTCAAACTCAAAATTTTATGCAGATTTCATTTCTGGAAATACGTTATCGATTACTCTAATGAATAGTTATAAAATAATCTTGGCTAATTCTCCTTTTGATCAAGAGTAGGTCCTGTTGAATGTAGGAGAGCGTCGAGATAGTAGACCCGGCCAAACTTCAATGGTCCTTATTCGATACAGAGAAGAAGCGCTGGCAGGTTTTTGTTCAATATCATTTGGCATAACACTTCTACGAGACTTCAGCCTAGACCCGAGTAGACTTTAGTCTGTATTGGCAATGGGAACTTTTTTACTTTTACTCGCAACAACTCAATCAAGATGGAAAGCTCCCCGGTGGATGTACCTTTTGATGATATTGGGAGAAAGTAGCTATGAGATTTATCTGACTCATATGTTTGTGATCTTTGCCTTCGCAAATTTTGGTAGTTCAATCAGTATGATTCCGGTTTTTTTATTTATTCCATCGTATCTTCAGCTCTCTTGAGTGAAACTGTTGGCCGCTACTTCTGTGAAGCTTTGAACTCACGACTACGGAATAAAACACTTGCCCAAAAAGGGCTAATCGCCCGGGCATTGA
>JAIYDC010000024.1 GCA_027487685.1 Pseudomonadota bacterium
ACCCAAGAATGCTTATATGTTCGGGGTGATTGGAGCAGTTGCTGGGGCAGGGCTATCTTATCTTTTGCACGATGATCCGAATAGGCCCAAGCCTCCTATGATGCTTGATGAACCTGCCCAGACTCACCAGTCAGTGCCGCTTTTCGATTTTTCCCCTGAGCTTAAACACATCAAGCCTGAAGTTAATTTTAAACCGATGAAAAAGTATGAAGTACCCCAGGAGAAGCTCCCTCCAGAATTGGAAGGGAAGGTAAAAAAGCAATTCATCATCGAGTACGAGTCAGAAGCAAGAACTTTGGAAATTGATAATAGGACCATTCAAATCAGCCCGTTTAAGGCATGGGAGCACGTTTATGAAAAATAAGAATCAACCTCCTCAGCTCGATTTTTTTACACCGATCTATGAAATCTTTCATGAGGTTTGTGTTCTCCTGTTCGAGCTTGCGAAAGAACTTTCGATCTTTGGATATCGAAGAATAACCGGCAAGGCGCCTCCCTTAGAAAAGATTGACCGTTCGAATCTTGCAGTAACTAAAACTACAGATATGGAAGATGCCTTGGGAATTGATACCAAGTCTAGGAAGCCAGTTTATCTCAGTGACATTGATTTTAGGCGACATTCTTTTATTGTAGGTGCTTCAGGCTTTGGTAAGACAAATCTCATGAGTATCCTTCAGGAGAACTCTCTTAAAACGAATAAGCCAATTTTTTTCTTTGATCCTAAGGGTGACATTGAGGCGTTAACGACTTTTAAGAAGATCTGTGAGCGCTACAAAAAGCCCTGCTACATCTTTTCTGAGCATTACAAGGACTCGATAAGTCTTAATCCTGTGCTTGAGGGAACAGTGAACCAAGTAGTTGATCGGATCATGTGTGCTTTTGATTGGGATAATGCCTACTATCGAGACTATTGCCGAAGAACTCTGACTAAGGCCCTTGTGACACTTGAAAAGGAAGAGAAGGACTTCACTTTAAAGTCAATCTTTGAGGAGTTGGTCAAACTTGAGGAGAAGGATAACACCGGAATCATTACTAAGGTTGGAGATATCTTGGTTTCAGATTTTGGTAAGATCCTCAATTCTGATAGACAGGGGCTTACTTTATCAAAAATCCGCGATGAGAAGGCCTGTTTGTACATAGGTCTATCAACTCAAGGCTATGGGGATACTGCCAAAGCTGTAGGGAAGCTTTTCTTAGGCGAGCTTCTGTACAATTCCTATAAATCTCTAAGCACCGAATCAACTGATACAACAGGCCTCAATAATCCGATCAGCATCTTTTTTGATGAGTTCGGCTCTATTATCACTCCTCAATTTATCGAACTTCAAAACAAGTGCCGAGGTGCGGGAATGGAATTGACCCTTGCTGTTCAGACGGCTTCTGACATTGATCGAGTCAATCCTGAGCTTACAAAGCAAGTCATCGAGAACGCAGCTAATTTATTTATACTCAAGCAGCGTCTTGATGAGTCGGCTTCACTTTTTGCCAATGCGATTGGAACTATAATTAGCAAGAAAGAAACCCATGTTTTGGAAGATGGTCAGGTTCAGGCTAAGGGGTCAGTTAGAGAGGTGAATGAACTCTTGGTTCATGCAGACATCATCAAAAATCTCGGTATTGGTCAGTGTGTCCTTTTAAGACAGGGGCCAACGAGAATTAATCTAGTCAATATTCGAAATAGAAAAGTCGAAGCAATCAGGAAATTGAACAAAGCAATAGGTTCATTCCCTGAGGCTTTCTAAAAAAGGAGGATGTCATGAGTGGAATCGTACATCTTAGCAGTGCCCACTTAAATTACCTAGAGCCACTTTTAAAATGGAGAGTTTTGGATATCGAAAGCCTAAGGAAGGAGTGCTTTCGTGCCCCTAAGTATCACAATTTTTATCGTATCATCCGCACACTCGAGAAGCAGAAAGTATTGGAGGGATATCGAGATCCTTTCAGCCGCAAAAAGTATGTCTATCTTAGCTCGTTCGGAGAAAGCCAGCTATCGCTTAAAGAAAACCCAACAGCACTTTCAAAGGATACTTTAATTCATGACATCAAAGTTGTGGAGGTTACGAAAGCTATGCTTGAACTCGGGTGGATTCATGAAGCGGAACTAGAGCATCGCATCCATGATCGTAGACACATTAAAACGACCTTTAAAGTTATTCCGGATGCGTCTTTATTTGGTGAAAAGAAAGGCGTGAAGTTTACCATGGCCTTTGAGTTAGAGCTTACACGAAAGAACAATCAAAGGATAGTCGAGAAGGCTGGGCAGTATCTTGAAGGGGGACAATTCAATTACGTGCTCTATCTCTTTTCAAAAAAGTCTTTAATGCAAAAGTACATGGAAGTGATTAGCGAAAGACATGGGGAAACAATTTTTGAGCGAATTATGTTTTTTTATGACGAAAATCTTACAGCCAAGTCTGGGGACATCGGGAGCTGGCAGGGGTACTTCAAAGGCAAAACTATTCATTTTAAGGAGCTTTTCTGGTGACTTAAATAAGTATCAAAATTAGCTCAAATAACAGTCAAACAAGGAACAGTATGATTTTGTCCTGCCCGCCAAGTACTCGAGATGATTAATAAAATTCCCGCTCCGAATGTGACTCCCTCTCTCTCACGTTGTGTAGATAGATGGAGTCACATTCGGAGCGGGAAATAGCAAATGGGTAAAAAGCGGGCAGGGCAATATAAGGAGGATAAGATGGAAAAAATAGAGAAAGTAGAGATGAAGAAAAGGGGAAGGAAGCCCAAAAATCAGAAGAAGGAGTTCATAGTTAATCAAGAGCAGACTAAGTTTTTCGTTGACCTTAGTTCTGAAAAAGATTCTCTTGATCTGATTTTTGGTCTTCTAGGTAAGTGCAATCAAAAAGACCATGGCAAAGAAATAACTTTTAAAGATCTTAGTCTCTTTGCCATTGGAAAACTAAACGACAAGGACATTGAAAAAATCCAAGAGGGAAGCCTTTCTGAAATGGAGAAAGTTGAGCGTGCTCTTGATGAGCATAACAAAAAGTCAGGTTCAAGCCTGACTCTAGGTGAATATTTAGTGAAGAAGCTTGGGATTAATTAAACGACAGGAGTTATTTATGAACAGCCAGAAGCATATTCTCATTTACGGAAGACTTGGAAAAGAACCGGAGCTTATGTACACGTCAAAGCAAACACCTGTTTGCCATTTGGCGGTTGCAGAGGATGTAAAAGGACAACAAAAACCGAATTGGCACAAGGTCATTGTCTGGGGGAAGCAGGCTGAGACATGCAAGGTGATGCTACAAAAGGGAGCGTCAGTTTTTATCAGTGGGCATCTCAGCTCCAATGAGTTGATTGATCAAAATGGAGATCCTAAAAAGTATTTGGAAATAAAGGCTACAACGGTTGGTCTACTAATGAAGTGACGGACTACGCAGAGTAGTCTCGAGGCCGTACTTCTTATGAATGAGAGGTGTCATGGATAATCTTGAAACATCGATAAGGAATTACAAAACAGGGACTACGTGCTATAGTAGTCCTACTGATTCAGACGAATCAGTAACGCTCTTTGAAAATTTAAACTGGATGACAACTAGTGAAGCTGCGACTTACTTGAGAAAGTCCTCGAATGCTTTGAGAACTGCTTTATGCCGAGGGCATATAACAGCGAAGAAGTTCAGGAGAAGACTTTATTTCAAGAGAAGTGATCTCGATCGCCTGATTGAAACCTCTACAACCATAGGAGGTTAGTCATGGCCATAAAGTCATATGAGAAGGACGGTAATACCCTTTATCAAGTTTACGTTAACGTAAGAAGTAAAACGAATCCTCAGATAAGGGCACAAAAAACTGTTTCTGATCTACAGTCGCTCGCATTAGCAAGACGAGAAGAGAATAGAATTAACTTAGAGCTAGGAAAACGAATCTTAGAGCAGGAAGGTAAGGCCGACACCTGGGAGTCCATAGTAAACAAATGGGAGATAGAGGTTCGATCAGGTCTAATGGGGGAGTACAATCCTGCGACTATTAGAGATCATGTTAACGGGATGCATAATTGGACATCATCTTGGATGAATCTGGTGGCATCAGAGATCGGTAAAGCTCAAGGTCGAGATTTGGTTAAAAGAATGACTGAAGCAGGGAAGTCGGTAAGCTTCATTAAGAAAATTAAGAACACGGTTAACGTGATCTATAATTTCGGAATCGAAGAAGGATTGATAACAGGAGTGAACTCAACTCCTGTCTATGGAATCAAATTGAATGTTAAATCTGAAAAAGTTCCAGACATCCTAACGAACGAAGAAATTAAAAAGTTTCTTTTTGAAGCAAAACGCCTAGAGCATCCCTGGTATCCCATTTGGGCGACGGCACTCCTTACAGGAATGAGGGCTGGAGAGCTTTACGCGATTGATTGGGATGATGTTGATTTTGAAAGCAACATTGTCCGGGTCTCAAAGTCATATAATAAAATGACGGATGAGATTAAGAGCACCAAGGCTGGATATTGGAGAAACGTTCCAATGTCACCAGAACTTAGGGCGCTATTCCTGGATCTCAAAAACAAGGCATCTGATTCGTCCTATGTCTTGCCGAGGTTCAGCGAATGGGATCGCGGAGAGCAATCAAAGGTTCTCAAAGGATTCCTTTCAGGGATAGGCCTTCCTTCAATTAAGTTCCATGCTCTGAGAGCTTGTTTTGCTACTCAGCTTTTAGCAAAAGGTACACCTGCGGCGATCGTGATGAAAATCTGTGGCTGGAGGGATCTGAAGACCATGGAGTTCTATATCCGGGTAGCAGGGGTAGAAGAAAAGGGGGCTACCGATTGTCTCAAGATCCTACCCTCAGAGGGAGAGGTTTTGGGGAATGTGGTGGAGCTTTTTAAGCACTAACAACTTGGAGGTAGGGGGCGGACTCGAACCCCCTACCTCTTTTTCTCTCCTCAAAGTCTGATTTATGGCAACGAGAACAACTTTTAGCTAAGTGACCGAAAGTATGTTGGGTCGTAAGAAAAAGTACATGGAAAATCTTACACTTTCTTTTAGGGGGTGTAAGAAAAAACATGGTAAAATTCTTACAGGAGAGCCTATGAGCGACACTATAAGCCAGAAGATTACGGACTTTATCCACTCCCATGGGGAAGGGTGGGTTTTTACGAGTAAAGACCTTCTTGATTTAGGTAGCGAGGAAGCCGTCCATGTGACTTTGCACCGATTGAAAGAGCGTGGAGAGATCAAGAGAGTTGTTCATGGAGTTTATTACTATCCAAAGAACAGCGAGCTTTTAGGGGCAATGCCACCTGACATAAGAGGTGTTGCGAGTGCACTAGCCTCAAAGTATCAAATTAGAATTCAGCCATCGGGCGCTTTCGCAGCAAATTTGCTAGGCTTATCAGAACAAGTTCCTGCCAAAGTCGTCTTTTTAACTGATGGTGAAAATAAAAAGATTAAAATTGGAAAGATGGAACTGATTTTCAAAAAGACAACGCCGAAAAATATGGCAATGGCTGGAAAGATATCAGGGCTTGTGGTTCAGGCTTTGAAATATATGGGCAAAGAACACATTGATGACCGAAAGATTAGAATCATAAAAAGAAAACTTTCGAAAGAAGATTTTAAGATTCTAAAAGACGACGCCAATCTTGCCCCAGTCTGGATTAGAAAAATTATACAAACAGAAATACTAGAAGGGGCGAATGGATAAATTTCTAAAATTATCTGAACGAAATCGTATTGATGCTTTTAGTAAAGCAGAGGTCGGGCGATTCCCCCTAAAAACTAGGTAGTTTACAATCTGATGCCCACTGTGTCATAAGGCACAAAAAGGAATCAGATGAAGAAGAGATTTACCGAAGACCAGATCATCCAGACCCTAGAGG
>JAIYDC010000017.1 GCA_027487685.1 Pseudomonadota bacterium
AGCAAGAGGCCCAGCTGCAGCTGCTAACCTTCGTCGGCGACTTCATCCGAGATTATTATCAAAAGGTGGAAGGCCATCGCCAGACCCTCGCCGTTCTGATGGACCATCCTGACGTTTATGTTTTAGGTTATACCGGAGGCGCCCAGGAAGAGAGATCAGAAAAAGCCTTTAAAGTTGAGGAAGCCGAGGGCCTGTCACGCTTTTTTGAGTTCAAGGCGCTGCAGAGTAAGCGGAAGTTTGCGGTCATTACCGAAGGTCATCGGGTCAGTAATCTGATGGCGAACAAATGGCTTAAACTTCTGGAGGAGCCATACGGAGAAGCTACGATCTTTCTTCTGAATCCTCGCAGGGTGCAGTTGCTTCCTACAATTCATTCCCGCGCCATTCATCTGCGATTGCCGTCTGAGCAGCGGCCCGTTGACTCCTCTGATTGGAAGGCGTTCCTGGAGGATGTAAGACAAATGACTCTCTCTCAGTTCCTTGAGAAGCACTCACGGGGAGAAGAGCCCTTTGGCCAGCGTTTAAACCAGCTGATCGTCTGGGAGTCCGAGCGATCCGATCGCTTCGCCGCGAAAGAAGCCCTTCCCTACTGGCTGAAGAAATTTGACGAAATGGAGACATTTCATCAACCTACGGCAACAAAATGGTCACTCTTCTACGCCTACTTAAAAGAGCACGTTTTACCTCGCTTGCCCTGATCGTTCATTGACTTCATATTCCTTTCTGGCGACAATCAGCAGATGACTCAAGAGCAAATCGTAGGTGAGGACCAGCATCCTCCTACGGAAGAAGATATTAATTCTGAGGATAATTTCTCAGAAGATTCAGAAACGTCCGACGAAAAGCAAAGCCGAGAAGATAGCAGATTCAAAGATGGCGACATGCTGCGTTTTGTCCGGGTTCGTTTCCCAGGGAACTCTCGTTCCTTCCCATTTCTCGTAGGCAAACGCCACATCGAGTACGGCCAGAAAGTGGTAGCGATGTCAGACCGCGGCATGGCCGTTGGTTACGTTAACTCATTCCCCTATGATGTCACCTTTAACAAGTCGATGCTCCCCGTCCGTAGCATCGCCAAAGTCGCTAACTACGATGACATCGACCTCGATCGGGAAGCCTACCGCCAGCAGAAGCTTGCGGAAAATGCTTGCACCGATCTCATCATGCGCTACAAGCTCGACATGCAACTCACCCACGTTGAGTTCACCTCCTTTGGAAAAAAGGCCATCTTCTACTTCATAGCCCCTTCTCGGGTCGATTTCCGTGATCTCGTTAAAGAACTTGTTGGCAAGCTCAAGACTCGCATTGAGCTGCGGCAAATTTCAGTCCGTGATCGTTCCGCCTCCATCGGTGGTATCGGACCCTGCGGCCGGGAGCTCTGCTGCTCATCTTTTTTGACCAAATACGGTAACGTGGGCATCAAGATGGCGAAGAATCAGGACCTCACGCTAAACTTCTCCAAGCTCAACGGCGTTTGCGGACAACTCAAGTGTTGCCTCCAGTACGAAGACGACGTTTATCGCGAGAAGCGCTCACGCCTTCCTAAGGAAGGGGATATCGTGACCACTCATACAGGAGAAACGGGTCGCGTTGACAGGATTCATCTGCTCTCTGAGCAGTTCGATATGATGACGACTCGCGGTGTTCGTAAAAGGTTCGTAGTCGATCTCTTTAAGGAAACCCTCAACAAAGAAACGGCGAACTTCCCCAAGGAATTTGAATCAGTTTCAGACGAAACGCATAAGATCATTGGAATGGATGAGGCGGAGACAAGTAAGATCAAAGCATTTGAAACTGAGATAAAATCCTATAAGGACAAAAGTAAGTCTTTCGCGGACTCGGTCTTTAAGGACCTCTTCGGTGACGCATCTCTAGATTACGCTCTTCCGGAAGTCCTGGAACTCGAGTCCCAGGTGGCCCGGGTCAAAACACCGGACGAAGAAGAAGAAATCATTTACACCCCTTCAGAAGATGAACTGCTTCCTGAAGATGAAGACGACGACCTCATGGATCTCGAACCTGTGAGAACTCAGCTAGACAGGCCCGATCAGAGACAGCCCAGAGATTCTCGTCCTCGGGAGCGCCAGGACCAGCGTGGACGCGGGCCCAGGAACGACGGACGAAGCGAGCAGGATAACCGAGGACATCGTCCTGATAACCGCGGAGGTCGTGGAGGCCAAGGTAACCGCGGTGATAATCGGAACCAGTCTGGCGGTGCTCGTCCGGAAGGTCCTCGCCCAGAGGGATCCCGTTCAGAAGGACAGCGCGGGAACGGAAGAGACTCAAACCGACAGGGCCGCCAAGGCGGTGGCCAAAGTCCTCAGGGTGGTGGACAGGGACAGAATCAAGGAAGAAATAGACCTCCCAGATCATGAGGCTTCTTCATACCTCCGATTGGCATCTTGGGAAACGGCTTTTTAAGCTGGACCGTGCACCTGAACATGAACTTTTTCTTGCCTGGCTCCTGGAGGAACTCAAGACCCAGGACGTAGATGCCCTGCTAATATCGGGAGACATTTTTGATACTCCCACTCCCCCTCACCAGGCCCTCGAAACTTTTTATAACTTCCTTCACCGGGTCTCTGTAGAGACCCGGACTGAAACTTATATCATCGCCGGTAACCACGATTCTGGCCTTCTCCTTGAGGCCCCGGCCAGGCTCCTTGCCCCTCACCGGGTCAAAGTCTGGGGTAAGCTCTCCCTGAATCCTGAACACCACTGGGTGCGGGTGGGCCCCATCGACCTCTGCGCCATTCCCTTCTTTCGCTCCTATGAGCTCTTGCCTCAAGGGTCCGGCGACGCCATCGAAGCACTCCGGCGCTACTTTATCCGAGAAAAAGACCGGCCTCAGCTTCTTATGCTCCATCACCTGGCAGGAATTTTTGAGGCAGCGGGATCGGAGCAAGTTATTGGGCTCTCTGGCGTAGACTCAATTCCCGCCGATCTGCTCTTACCCTTTGACTACGTGGCGCTGGGACATATTCATAAACCACAAAAAATCGGCCCTCGTGCCTATTATTCTGGATCTCCAATTCCTCTGCGTTTTTCGGAAACCGCGAAGAAATCGGTCGTCATCATCGACGAGATCGGGGGCGCCGTCATACCACGGATACAACCGATACCGACTTTCAGAGACCTCTTTATTGTGAAGACCACTGAGAATACCTTCCGTGAAGCCCTCACCTCTCTGATACGAACCGCGGAACTCACTCCTCAAGTCGAGGTTCAAATTGAACTCTCGCAGCCGCGCATGGGTCTGGTCGAGGAAGTCAAAGATCTCCTCTCGGAATCAGGCATGGAGCTTCTGTCGTTTATACCCATTTTCCAACAGAGCGAGGCGCCTCTGCGACGGCCAGAACGGATCTTCGAGCTCCAACCGCTGGAACTGTTCGCTGAATTTTATGCAATTAAATACCCCCATGCCAGTGAAGTCCCTGAAGATCTGGCCCTGGATTTCAAAACGCTCCTCGAGAAGGTAAGTCATGCGGCTCCTTCGGCTTAAGCTTCGAAACATCGCCTCCCTTCGGGGCGATCACGACATCGACTTTCGCGAGATTCAGCAGCAAAGTCCGCTCTTTGCGATCACAGGGGAAACTGGCGCTGGCAAGTCTACAATTCTTAACTGCATAGGACTGGCCCTGTATGGCGAGGTCTATAAAAAAAACCTCAACCAACCTGATGTCGTCACCTTGGGGGAGAAGGATGCTTCGATTGAACTCAGCTTTCAGGTTAAGGGTAAGGTCTATCTCGCTGACTGGCGGATTCGTATCCTGCGCCATGACGGCCGCCCTTTTGCGAACGCGCCGACTGCTCAGCGCATGCTCTACATCCTCGACGGAGAGGCGATGGATTCCTCTAGGACACCGACATCCCTCTCTGCAGCGGAACTGCTGAATCTGGACTTTGATCAGTTTTGTAAATGCGTCATCCTAAATCAGGGAGAATTCGCACGATTTCTCACAAGTTCCTTTACCGATCGAAAGGATATCCTGGAGAAACTTTATCCGGGTGTCCTTCTGGATAACATTTCCCGGGAGCTCGAGCAGGAGAAAAAACTGCTCGAAAAAGCGCGCCATGATACTGGCATCGAACTCGAGACTCTCCGAGGGAGTACTGTCCCCGGAGAAGATCTGGAGCAAAAAAAAGAAATGCTCTCGAAAGAGGTTGAAAAACTCGAAGAGGCCCAACGGCGTTTCGAGGCATTGGACTCTCGCTTCATTGAGCTCGTTCAATCTTTTGATAAGTACCACGATACAGAGCGGAGAAAGGTTCCCCTAAGGACCGAACTCTTAAGCGTCACTGGGCGCTACAATGAGCTCCTCAAACGCGGCGAAGGATTGCTGGCCAGAGCGGAAGAACTCAGACGGCATCAGACGACCGAGATTCCCCGGCTCCAGACGTTTTTGGAGAAAGAAAATTCATTGCTGCATCTCGAGAACGGATGGAAACGTGTCCGTCGGGACCTTGAAGCGCTAATTGCCGCAAACAAAGATCTCATTCAAAAGCTCAACGCCCTGGAGCAACTCGAAGCGGAGAGTGCAGCGAAACTCTCCACACTCGTGGGAACGCTCTCGTACCCTCTTGCCGAGCTTAAAATCCGCAAGGATGACTTGCGCGAACTCTTCGATCTTTTTGGAGAGCACGAGCTTCTGGATCGGGAAATTGCGGGAAAAACTCTTCGTCTTCGGGATCTCGAGGAATCCGGCAAGGATCAAAAAGGTAAATTCGAAGGACTCTTGGAGGCGATCGGAAAGCTCCCCCCAAACACTCACGAGCTGGAGGCCAAAATTTCTCTCGACCGCAGGGAACTTGCAATCCGCCACGATGAAAAACAGCGGGCAGAAATACGTGCGCAAGAGCTTCAAGGCCAGCTTTCGGCCCAGCACAAGGAACTCGCAGACCAGTTGGAGCGCCTTCTGGCACTAGATACTCTTCGAACAAAGACCGAGGAAGAAATCCTTCCCTACGAGGCCACCCTTAAGCTGCAAGAGGTCTTCACCGCCGTTGGCACTTGCGTGAACCATGCCCTCATGAACGAGGCCAGCGCATGCCCTGTCTGCGAGGGGCCAGTAGAACGCGAGCGTTGGGAAACTTTGCGTGGGAAGCTATTAGGTACTGATTTAGAAACTCTCCGCCGAAAATACCAGGCAGGAGAGGGTGTTATTCTTAAGAGTCTCACAGAAAAAGATTTCCTTCAAAAAAAGTCCGATGACCTAAGGTCAGAGATCCAGCGCAAGAGCGATGAGCTCAAGACACTCCAGGTTCCCCGGACGCGAGAACTCTCCTCCTTGGAAACACTCGACCGTGAGCTTGATCGGGTCAGAAAGGACGCTCTCCTCCTGGCACAACTCCTTCGGGAGAAGGAGGTCTGTGAGCAGGAGCTCCTTAAAGTTCGCAAGCAGTATAAAGAACTCCGAGAGGACCTTGGGCGCACCGAGGCCCTGGCCAGTTCCGCTGAGCAGAAGCTTGCCAACATCTCACTAAAGTTTTCCCCTCTCTTCAGCGTTCTCAGCACAGAAGTCATCCGCGAGCTTAAATCAGAATCACGTATCCTCGAGCAGTGCCTCGCAGAAGAACGCAACCTTGAAGGAATCCAACGCGAAAAGAACTTCCTTCGTCAGAAAAAAGACGAAGCCGCCCAAGAACTCGGGAAGCTCAGCGCCCTTGATCGCAGCGAGGCGGACAAGATAACGGAACTCAAGACTGAACTCGATAGAGCTCTGGGCGGCGAGCGGGCCTCGGTCCTCATCCAACGTATCACGGCTGCCGTCCACGAAGCGGCCGATGCCTGGGCCAGACATGCCGAGGCACAGCAGCGCGAAGAACTGTCGATGAAAGACACTCAAGTGCGTCTTGCAGGCCTGGAAGACCTGAGTAAGTCCTATGACCTGCTTTTCACCGGCGAGCTTCACGCTCTTCGGGAGCTCGCGGTCACCCCCGTTGTACGGGAGGAGTCGCGGGCACTTCTGGAAAAGCTGGTCAGCTTCAACCTGACCTTGACTGACCCGAGGGACCTTTTTGTTCCTGTGGCAGCACTGATTTCTAGTGAGCGGGAACAGTATCGCTTGGGTGCCAACGATCGGCGGATGGAACTAGCAAGTGTGACCACCAGGCTGACCCAGTGGGAGGCCCTCCAGGAGCGCATCCGGGGTCTCGAGGACCGCTCGAGACAGATCGGCTCAGAGCTGGATCGAAAACTGCGCCTTTTTGAAGTTCTGGGCCGAGATGAACTCCGCAACTTTGTCCTCTCGCGGGTCGAAGAGAACCTTATCTACCAGACCAATGACGAGCTTCAAAAACTCTGCCAGGGCCGTTATGAAATCGTCCACCAGAACCGGTCGCTGAAACTCTCCCCGGAGTTCTACGTTCTGGATAAATTTAGGGGGGGTGGTCGGCGTAAGGTTTCCACACTCTCCGGTGGTGAGACCTTCATGGTCTCACTAGCGATGGCCTTAGGGCTGGCCGAGTTGAGCCGAGGTCAGGCGGAAATTGATTCGCTTTTTATTGACGAGGGCTTTGGCACTCTGGACCAGGATTCTCTCGAGGACGTACTAGATATGCTTCAGCAAATCCAGAATAGAGGCCTCATGGTAGGGATCATCTCTCATGTGAAGCCTCTTACTGCGGCCCTGCCGGTCAACCTGGTTTTGAGCAAGCGAACGGACGGAACTTCGCTCATAAGCCTTCGACATAACTAATATTTCTAGCAGTGCACTCAAGACATGAGGGAGAATATCCGATACGTCCGGTATGAAGTACCTCCTCGTGCTTATGTTCTTAGTTTCTTGCGCCCAAAGGCCAGGCATTGTCCGTCCCGATTGGGTCAATGCCATCCGCACGGGCGAGGAGACCCTCAAGGTCACCAACGGAAGTAAAATTTACTACCGTCGGATTGCGGGCCACCCGCAACTGCCAAGGGAAGTTTCGTGCGACTGGGCCACTCTGCGCGCCGAAGAAGACCTGCGCCGTGAGCACTCTGAGGAAATTCCTGCCACCGTTGAAGTCCTCTTCTTTGACCCTGAACACGGTGACTGTGCCGTGACTCTTTCGGTCGACCTGCGGGCCTCCCGAAGCGCCGCCAGTTTATCGGAACCAAATGAAGCGACCCTCCTTTTACGCAACCGAACTGAGCGCGCAACGAAGTATGCTCTTACGGGACTACGGCGCGAGGAATTTGAAAAGTTCGCCGGTGACAAAGTCGTTCTCTCAGATGGCGCTGGCCCTTGCCTTCACGGTTTCGGCACTATGAGCGCATCGATTCACGGAGGGACCCAGGTGTGCTGGAGGAATGATATCCTAGTAGGATACTGCTTTCTCAAAGACGGGCAGTGTTGGACGAACAACGCCGATTAAGTGTGATCGCCTGAAATTTTTATTTATGCAGCGCGTTAACCCTAGGTAACTCAAGCTCTGTCATTGCAACTTATAGATTCGGTTGATATAAGGGCCCTTTTAAATCACATCCCAAGGCCCTTATGAAGTCTCTGCTCCTTTTCGGACTGATCCTCTTATCCCCTCTGGCTCTCTCCAACGGCGGTGGGGGTAAGGGTAGCATGGAAAACGAATTCGGACGAACTTCTCAGATGTTCCTACCTTTGTCCTACTCGACCACAAGTGGACTTGCCTTTGAACTAGCAGGAATCGACCTCGCGGCCAGCGGCGGCGCCATCGAAACAGAGACCCCCGCTGACGACATTGATTTAGATCTCGAGTTCCACCCCGAGATTGACGTAGGCTTTTCACGGATAAAACGGAAAGTCTTTACGACTGAGGCGCAGGTGCCTGAAGACCTCGTAGTCGCCACCGCCTCGGTTCATGGGCCCTACGTGCTCATCGAAAGCAAGAGCTGGGACCTAGGACTCGGCTTAGTAACCGAGGCCCAGCTTCCACTACCAAACATTGGAATCGGCATCGGTGTCTCTTACCTCACTGGAAAAAATTACTATTCTCTACGGAGCTTCCAGGGTCAAGAGGAGCGTGCCCCCCTAAGACTTCCTAAGTCAGCAGAGGCCCTTGCTGAATGGCGCGTGGGAGATGAGCTCTCCTACTCATCCCGCGGCGGGCTCATGTTCAATCTTATTCTCGGGATTGATCCCATTGCAAAAATCGGCCCTCAGTACGCACATACCGGTATTCACCGCTTCCGCCTTCGGCGCGAAGACGAGTCAACCCTTGAGATCGAAGTCGCCACTCTAAAGACTGATAGGATCAGCATCGAAGGAAGCTCCGTAGTCCTTGATCTCGAAGCAGGGATCGAGCGGGGTGTTTCTCGCTCCGTGATTTACGAGATTGACCTGACCCACCCTGCGGCCTTCCAGGTGATTGATCTTGTCCTCCGTGGGCGGCTTGACCTCGCCGGCACAGTTGCCTTTAGCTCAGCAGGCAGGATTGGCCTTCGAACCAATCTTACTCAGCGCAATGCCTCTCTTTCTGGCTCTTTCGGCGTCCCCTTTTTATACTTTAATAACCGCGGGGCAGGTGTTTACCGCAACAGCGGCACCATCATAGGAGACAATGGATCAACTGATATCTTTACAACTACCTACACCCGCGAACGGTTCACTCGTGGTGCGTTCTCCAAGCAACAATGGGAAAATCAAAGTGTCATAAGCACAATCTTCTCAGGCCCCGAGTCTCTGATCGCTGCTGCCTTCTCCTGGTCTTTCTCCATAAAAAAAGCGAGCGCGGAACTCATCACCGCCAAACTCCGCCAACTCCACTGGATCTTTGGCTATCCAGCGCTCGCAAAACTGCGCTTCTCTGAGGAGCGGTTGGGATACATGAAGGCCGATTTCATCGTGAACCTGAGTGGTCAAGAAATCATCTCAGTCCTGGCACCCGCAACGATCGAGGCCCTTGAGGCCAGAGCGCTGAAAGACCTTGAGGCAGAATTCGGCCAGAACGGGCACGAAGACTTCTGCCGCATGCGTTCTTACACGAACTGTCTTATGCGGTACCGCGAGCTCGTGAAAAGTAAGGCACTGACTCTCCGCCTGCTAAGAGAAGACATCGAAAGTGCTTACCAGTCCCGGACCCTCTCTCAGGTGACTCAGAAACTCTCAGCATTGCTTCGAGTCCTCTTCTCTTCACGCTACCTCGCCCGAGCGTTCGTTGAAACCTACCCGTCGCTTAAAAAGGAACTACGGCTCGAGGGTGAGAAAATCGAGCGACACCGCTTCGATCTCTAGCTGCGTCGCGACTTCATTTCCTTCTTCAAAGTGTTGGATAATGGAAGGTGCCCCCTCCTCCCCCACCACTCTAGACAAAGGAAAGGAAACCTATGAAAAAGCTTCTCCTCCTAGTGACCATTGTTATTGCTACAGTAACTGCGTCCCATGCGCAGATTCTCGAGGCACGTAATGTGACAGATCTGCAAAAGGCCCTGAAGAACGAGCGTTTTACCTACAAGGGTAAAGGCCTGATCTTTGGCTTCGATACCATCGAGTCCTGCCTTTACACTTCTCAAAACTTCGCCATTTTTAAAAACTACTGCTTCCCGGCAAGACCTTACCCGGCCAAGGGTTACACTATTATGTCGAGGGAGTTCGGCATCGTTGATCTCTACCTCGAGGAGCTTACAGGCGTGGTCAAGAGGGACATAAGACTCTCGGAATTTCCCGCCCTGCTCGCTCCGTACCTCTCAGGTCCTCTCCCTGAAAGCAGTGTCAACGGCCTTTCGGATGTGATCCAGAAACTCTACGATCTCTACAATCCGGCATGCTGGTCCACCAACTTCGACCAATTCACTGAGCGCCCCATTGCCGGCTGTACCGTAGCTAGCGACCGAATCGTAAACTACAGCGCCTGGGAGAGTGAGAGCCAGTGGATTGTGGGCGATGAGAACATCTACGCCGACCTCATGAATTCCATCGAAGCTGCGATAAAGTAATTTCATCCTCGAGGTGGCCTTACCTTAATGAGACCACCTCGACTCCCTCTTTCATCATGAATAAATTTCACAGACCGTCTATAAACTGCCATAACACTCAAAATAGCTTTAAAGTCGCCTGCACAAAGGACACCTTCATGAATAAGCTCCCCCTTCTCCTTTCACTAGCTGTCACCACCTCGAGTTTCGCTGCTCCTTTGCACCTCGACCTAGAAATGAGTTCGGAGGAGTACCGTATTCTTCTTTTGAAGCAGCGGGGAGAGCGATCGATTCGTAAAGGTATGCCAAGCGCCGAACATCCGGGGATAAGCGAGGCGATCCGCCTCGGTGAACGGCTCTCTCGCTGGATCGCTAAAGTCAATGAAGGCCGCACCCCGGAGACCGCAATTCGATTGACCTCTGCTAGCACACGCAGAGGAATTCCCATCGATAAGCCAAACATGTACTCTCCTGAGATTATTCGGACGGACCTCCGGAATGTTCTTTCAGAACTCCCGAAGGAGATGCGTGAAGTCCTCGTCGGCAGCGGCGAACTACCGGCCACAATTCCTCTCGAGGATGCAACTTTCATTACGCTCGCGCGCAAAGTCGACAAGAGCTACCAGTCTGCAGCTCGATATAAGTCAGTAGACCAGTACCGCCAGTGGTACATCCAGGCAGCGGCCCGGGACGTTCGCGGCTACCACTACCTTTCGACAAATAAAATTGGAGCGGCAGAGCTCAAGGATGTTGCCGTTATACCCCAGTCAAAATTAAAACCGATCCAAGATGCCCTCACACTGGTGTGCTTGAACGACCTGGCCGACCTTCAGGAATGTAAGGCGGCCGTCGCCGCTGCGTTCACTAACAATACCGTCGCAGACTTCTTTAACGAACACATTTCTGGCGCCCAGGCGAACTGGGAAAGTTTCTTCGCTATTCCAGGAGACGCCCGTCGAAAAGACATAAGCTGGGGCAACGGCGTGGCCACAGTTCCCTTTAACACTCCTGAAATTCCAAAGTTCCTCCCTTATCTAAAAGATAATATTGAAGACGAGTTCCGCTGGAATGGCTGGGCCCTTAAACTCAGCTTCGGTACCTTCCCCGACGGTCCACTCCTGAAGTTCGAGCCCGGCGTTGTACCCCACGTCAATGCTCTCGGTGGAAACGAGATCGTTATGGATGCGAATCAGCCGATCGAGGAATATGAATCTCAGTGGACCATCAGGCACGAGTTCGGCCACGTCCTGGGTCTTCCGGACTGCTACCACGAGTTCTACGATACGACGGCCGAGGCTTACGTCAACTACCAGCTCGACGTAACCGACCTTATGTGTTCCCGTGCCGGAAATATGAATGAGCGTATCTTCCTTGAACTCGAAGAAGCTTACTCTCCTTCCCTCACTCAAGTACCTGTGCCCAGCACTCAAGAATAAGACTCTCTGGGGCCCACCGTTCTATGGTAGACTTAAGAGATGGACCGTTACCGAAAGGCCTTCCGCCAGAAAGTCATCCCTTCTTACTACCGTGGGGCCCTTCACGTGGCCGCATTCGCCGTGATTCAATTCGTGGCGGTCGTGGTGGTGGCCTCTCAGGTGGTTTGGAGCTTGAAAGCGGTTTTTATCATTGCCATGGCCCTGGCCTATGCAACGACCTTCACGTACTTCCTTCACCGCTTTTTCTTACATCGAAAAATACCGGGTCTTGCCTGGGCCCACAAGATGCACCATTGGCATCACACCTTCTACCAATCCCGGGCGATGGAGTACGATACGCTGGATGACGTTTACATGCTTCTTATGCCTCCCTGGATCCAGCTGCTCTACTACATCGTTTACTTACCCCTCCTCACAATCGTGGCAGGGCTCATCTTCGGGAATGAAGTCATGGTACCCTTCGTATTGGGTTTAACTCTTTGGTATGGCATTTATGAGCTGGTCCACTGGATGGAGCACCTGCCACCAGGAAAAGGACCGCTGCGATTCTCACTCTTTTGCAAGCTGCGCGAGCACCACGTGATTCACCACTCACGCCTAAAGGACGAGGCCAATTTCGGGATCGTGGAGCCGAGCTGGGATTACGTCTTCGGAACTAAGAAGTGAACTATTAATTAAGGTCACCATGAGACTACGACGGAAGGCCGTGTCTTCGCTGGAGAGCCTGGACGAGGTGAAAAGGTCCGAGTGGTCCATCTCCAGGACAAGCTCTCTGTAGGGTGCGCGAGAGATAGTTTGCTCGTCGAGAGTCAGGAGTCCGTCGCTAGGAGCACCGGCACGCTTCATCACAAAATGCAGGGGCCGGATCACCCATGAGACATCTCTCGAGCGTGCCTTGAAGGTCCGGATTACAGTCACTCGGTCTCGCAGGAAAGCGCTCCGCTCTGGTATGGCCAAAAGCTCGCGCTGAAAGAACTCGGTGTAGAAATCTTTGGTCAATGACGCTAGGCCCGGCCACGCCTTCAGCAGCGGCTTTAAGATGGGCGCATCCAGGACTTCGGATCCTTTGAAGGGAGGCTGGACACAAATGATCCGTTCTACCGCTGACCGAAAGAAATCGAACTCTTTTCCAAGGGCCAGAAGCACCTCGAGACATGCCTTACTGTGAGAGAAGATAATAAATTTTTTCTCACCCGCGGCAAACTTACTTCGCAAGACCTCTACGAGTTTACGGGAGTTGCGATGGGCGGCGTTGAATGAACTCAAGGTCATGGTGTGAATGTCCTGAACTCCGAGCTCCCGGAGGATTCTCTCATTCTCCCGAAGATAGTTTCCAACCACTGGAAGCTCGAGGAGTTCGCCGAGGATTCCCCCTAGGAACAGATACTGGTAGCGGTTGGCCTCGGTCCTAAGCACGGAGTGCCTCCGAGGTTTTCTCTGTGATGAGCGATTTCCGGGTTGCGGCCGGCATGAGGTAGTTCTTGTAGCGAGCATCGTAGGTGCCGAGGAGCCAGTCCCAGAGGTGAGACGTATTCCCGAAATTCTTGTGGGGGGCCCGGTCGTGGTGATGAAAATGGTAGCGCTGGATGTAACCCAGGTATCCGCGGTCATAGGCCCGGTAATGGAGGAGAAAGTGAACGCATTCATAGAAATAGTAAGCACCCGTAAGTCCCAGAGTCAAAGAGGCAAGGAAAGCGGGGTCGCGGGTGACCAGAAGCACTGGTGCCAGAACGGTGGGTGTGAGCAAGTAAATCATCCCAAAACCTGCATTGTAGACCCGACGGTCCCCCATGTCTTGGTGATGGTAGAGGTGAAAAGAGCCCAAAAGATAATTCAGGGTCCGGGACTTAAAATGGGTGTGGTAGAGCCAACGGTGGATGGCATACTCGAGGAAGGTCCAGTAAAGAACTCCCAGAACAAGCCCTGCCAGAGAAGGGCCAGAGCGCTCCAGGATATAGAGTGCAAAACTCCAAAGCGGAAGGACAAAGAAGAGCAGCTGGCCCGGGTTCTTCGAGGCGAAGAACCTAACGAGCTCCGGATGATCCGAAATCATAAACTGGCTTTTTTTCATATCTCGAAGTGTATCGGGACACCTCCCCAGGAACAAGACAACGAGTTACGAATTACAAGGGGGTGTAAAAAGATGTTGCACCCCGCGGTACTCGCCCCTAAACTTTCCTCATGCTCACATCACAAGACACGGTCGTGTTCGCCGGTTTACTCACCTTATTCCTAGGGGTTAACTACCTTGTCTTTGCCTACGGTGGCCACTGGTTCTTCTACCAATTCCTGGGGCCTAAGATCCCCCACCGCCGCATTTTAGAGGCCGAAGCGAGTGCCTCCCAGGTGGCACTGGAAAAACGCCGCTCCGTCATGACTCAAGTGATTTTCTTCCTCACCGCGATCACACTCTATGTTTTCTTTAAACTCGGATGGACCCAAATATATCTGGCCTGGGACGAGAGGGGAACGGTTTACTTTGTCTTATCATTCTTCATCGTCCATCAGATACACGACGCCTACTTTTACTGGTCTCACCGCCTCATGCACGAGTGGCGCCCACTGGTGCGTTTTCACTTCGTACACCATGAATCAGCACCTCCGACTCCCTTTTCAGCGCTCTCATTTCACCCTGTGGAGGCGTTCATTCAAGGATTTTTCTGGATCCTTATCTCCCTCATCGTTCCCGTCTCCGCCTTCTGGCTCTTTGTCTTCTACTCTTTCATGTTCTACATCAACATGTGGGGCCATTCGAGCTATGAGTTCTGGCACCGTGACCTCCTGTCTCATCCCATCTTAAAAGCGCTGAACACTCCCACACACCACAACGTTCACCACAAGTACCACAAGTATAACTACAGCATTTACTACAACTTTTGGGACCGGCTTTGCGGCACAAATCACCCGGAGTACGAGAATCACTACCGGGCCGTCAAGGCCCGGACTGAAGCGGCCAAGACCTCACGCCTCATGAAGCTCCTTAAATTATGATCACAAAAAACGTTCATCTCCTTCCCGCCAGGCCACTATCGGCCTGGCGCAAAATCTCACTCGGTTCCTGGCGTCCCAACGGAGATTCTCAGGTGTATGCAGAGATCGTCGTGGATGCGGCCCCGGTTCTGGGACGGATCAAGGAGCTTAATAAGGATACCGAGGCACAAATCACGCTCACTCACTTTATGGGAAAGGTGATGGGAAAAGTCATGGCCGAGGTGGCGGATCTTAACGCCATCGTGCGCTTCGGGAAGATTTATCCGAGAAAGAACGTGGACATCTTTTTCCATGTCGCCTATGCAGAAACCGAACTCTCCGGTCACGTGGTCCGTAGCATCGACGGGAAGAGGTGTCGGGAAATTGCGGAGGAACTTACCGCGGTGGCACTCAAAATTAAGAAGGGTGAAGACGTGAGCTTCGAGAAGATCAAGGCCAGCTGGCGCTTCATTCCCGGGTTTCTCGCCCGACCGATACTGGATCTCATCGGGCTCTTGAGTTACACCCTTAATTTGAATATCCGTGGTGCAGGTATCCCTCTTGACTGCTTCGGATCAATGATGATCACCAACATCGGAAGCCTGGGCTTTACTCAAGCCTTCGTTCCTATTCCCCCCTACACACGGGTTCCGCTGATCTTGGCCCTTGGGAAACCAGAACTCCGACCTGTTTCGTTGCCCGATGGATCGGTGGTCTCAAGAGAACAGGTGAGTCTTAATTTCACTTTCGACCATCGGATCATGGATGGGTCCCGAGGTGCGAAGATGTCATTCCTATTAAAGAAGTACATGCGCCATCCGGAACTCATTGATTAAGGTCAAGGTCTTTGCCAGAGTGCGGATTAGTTCATCACCGCCGGGAGCTTATCCAAGCGACGGTCGCGAATAACTCCGGGCATCTCCAAAGCATAACTGATCGATTGCTCCCGATCCGAAGGGATAAATTTCTTTGAACTAAACGAGTTCAGAACACAGGCCTTGAACTTGCCAGAAAGTCCCTCACCATCCACTGAAAGATTGGTGAGATGTCCCGTCGTATTGATAAGGAAGTTCAGGATAACCTTTTTAGTCGTCCTAGAGTTTCGGCCATCATCACTGTCGATGCTATGATTGACATAGCAACTGTAGATCAATCCCTGGTTAGAATTAATCAAAGCAAAGTTTTGATTCGGTGCCCGGCCCCGTTGTTCTTCGAGGTTAAAGCACGAGCCCTGATCGCCGAGCTGGCAAGCACGGGCCGTATAGTCAAAATTTTTCGTCAAATAACCAAAGCGAGCGCAGGCAAGGGCCATGGATTGAGTCTCGCACTCAATCTTCAGTTGCCCCAAAGACTCAGTCGGTTTTCCAGGGGCCGTGGTCGTATTCACCTTCGCAGTGGCACAAGAAAAAAGGATCAGAAGAAAAACAAGTTTAGAACTCGGCATTCTTCGGTGTCCGTGGGAACGGAATAACGTCTCGGATGTTTGTCATGCCGGAGATGTACATCACTGCGCGCTCGAAGCCTAGACCAAACCCCGCGTGGGGAACAGAGCCGTACTTACGAAGGTCGAGGTACCACCAGTAGTTATTCACATCCATCTTCATCTCTTCCATCCGCTTCACGAGGCGCTCGTAGTTATCCTCACGCTGTGAGCCGCCGATGAGTTCTCCGACACCTGGAACCAGGACATCCATAGCACGGACCGTGCGTCCGTCATCGTTTTGCTTCATATAAAACGCCTTGATGTCCCTCGGGTAATCCGTCACGATGGTTGGGCGCTTGAAGTACTGCTCGGCAAGGAAGCGCTCGTGCTCGGTCTGAAGGTCAATACCCCACTTCACCGGGAAGTCGAACTTATGTGTTTTGGAGACCTCCTCAAGAATGGCGATGGCGTTGGTGTAGGTGACGACCTCAAAGGGCGAGTTCATCACGTGTTCCAGAGTCTTGAGATTCTCCGGAGCATAGCGATTGGCCAGGAATTCAAGTTCATCCGGGCACTCGACCATCGCCCGACGAATCAGGTGCTTAACATAACCGGTTGCAAGCAAAGCGTTGTCTTCAAGAGTATTGAACGCGGCTTCCGGCTCCACCATCCAGAACTCAGATAAGTGGCGCGCGGTATTAGAATTCTCCGACCGAAATGTGGGGCCGAAGGTATAGACTCTGCCCAGGCCTCCGACCGCAAAAGTTTCGGCTTCAAGCTGACCTGAGACTGAAAGAAAAGTCTCCCGCCCAAAGTAGTCCTGCTTAAAGTCGATGGCCCCCTTGTCGGTGCGAGGAAGTTTATCCAAGTGAAGTGTTGAGATGCGGAACATCTCGCCCGCGCCCTCAGCGTCCGAGGCCGTAATGATTGGCGTATGAAGATAGGTGAAGGATTCGTTTGAAAAAAACTCATGGGTCGCCTGGGCCAGGACGTGGCGGAGTCGAAAGACGGCCGAGAAGGTGTTAGTGCGAGAGCGAAGGTGCGCGATCTCTCGCAGGTACTCAAGGGAGGTTTCTTTCTTCTGCAGCGGATAGTCTTCGCCATTGAGGCAGAAGATATGAACCCGCCGCGCCTGCATCTCTACGGGCTGCTTGCCCTGAGAGGCAACCACTAAGCCCTCAACTTCTACTGATGAGCCGATCGTTAGTTTAGTAACTTCTTCGTAGTTGGCCAGAGACAGGTCCACAATGATCTGAAGGTCTTTCTGAGTAGTGCCGTCATTTAAGACGAGGAAGGAGAACTTCTTCGATTGCCGAAGAGACCTCACCCACCCCTTGACCACGATGGTCTGATCCACCGGTTTTGTTTCATAGACTTTCTTGATTAAAAGATACTGAGACATGGTCTTCCTCCCTATCCGAGAACTTTGTGCTTGATTTCGATCAGCTCTTCGCGCCTGAGTCTTGGGCCGAACTGGCCTACGACCCGGCTGGCGGCGAAGGAAGCGAGACTACCGGCCTCTGTGAAGTGATGGCCATTAGTAATGGCGTAGAGGAATGCCCCGGCATACATGTCACCAGCGCCATTGGTATCAATGGCCTTGACAGCGTAGGGTTCAATATCAATGAAGGTTTTCCCGTCAAAGACAATGGCCCCATTCTCTCCTAGTGTGATAACAAAGGTTTTAGCGACATCTTTGAGTTTCTCCCGAGCGACAACAATGTCTTCAGTCCCGGTGAAAGTGCAGGCCTCAGACTCATTACAGAAGAGCAAATCGACGCCATCGCCGATCATCTCCCGAAGCCCCTCCTTGAAGAACTTGACCATATTCACGTCGGAGAACGTGATTGCTGTCTTGACTCCAGCGGCCTCGGCGATTTTTCGGGCGTGGATCGCGGCTTCACGTCCCGATGGAGAGGCCACAAGATAGCCTTCCATATACATGTACTCAGACTGGCGAATAGCTTCGGGATCAACCTGAGACTTTGAAATCGTGGAAGTAATCCCTAAAAAGGTATTCATCGAGCGCTCAGCATCCGGAGTAACAAGGACAAGGCACTTGCCAGTAATGCCGTCTTCACGATCCTGATGGATCAGGTTCGAGTCCACTCCGTTATCCTGAAGATCCTGGAAGTAGAAATTTCCAATCGGGTCCTTGGCAACCTTACAAGTGAGAAACGCCCGAGCACCAAGTTGAGCAGCCGCAATCGCCGTATTAGCGGCAGAGCCACCACACTGCTGCTTTTTAGGTGCCGTTCCAAGAGCGTCGAGGAGGTAGTTCTGCCGTTCCTCATCCACTAAGGTCATGAGACCTTTATCAATATTGTGCTTCAAAAAAAATTCATCGTGAACTTCGTATTCCATGTCCACGAGAGCATTACCGATAGCATACAGATCGTATTTCTTCATTTTCAATCTCCAAATAGACCATTACCTTAATAGTTTTAGACCGAAAAATACACATCATATCGAGTCGACTTACCGATATATTCCGTCGCTGGGGCAAGACCCAGATGGGCCGAGTGCCGAGGTCTTTTGACGACCAAGCGCCGGGGATGGGTTTCAAGGGCCCTCCAGAAAACCTGTTCCGCATCTTGATCCTTACCAACCAACCCTCGGAATATCCGCATCTCTTTTTTAGGAGAAGTCTTCTGATTAGCATCTTCAAACATGGGATCAAAAAAAATGGTGTCTACGGACGGCGGTTGCCGAAGGACCTGCTCGGCTTCGTCAGAAATAAAGTGGAGCTGACTCATCCGGGGATTGCTGGCATTCTGCATCGCAGTCTGGATGAGGAAACGAATGACTGGATGGCGCTCGACGACCCAAACCTCGCAGCCGAAACTCAAAAAGAGGAGCGAATCACCAAGAAGACCCGCAGTTAGGTCAAGAACTCGAGGCCTGAAGGCCCCCTTGAGCCCTACCGCACGGGCGAGGAGTTCGGATTTAAGACCTGCCTTTTGGAAGTAGGCCTCATGCTGATTGAGCTCGCTATCGATAGCGATGCCTATCGGACGCTCCTTGGGGATGTCCGAGTGGAGCCAGAACTGCCCATCGATCCACTCAAAGGTGAGATCGCGCTGGTTTTCAGAGCAAAACTTGTTTAGCTCAAAATATTGACGGTCGTCGGAAGGGAGGATGATTCCCGCCCGCTTGAGTGTGAGGCCCATGATGACCGAGTGTAGAGGTTCAGAGAAGAGTTGACCATACGCATTTTTCTAGCTGGGGCATCTTAACAAATCATCCGCCTTAGCACTAACATAGGGGGGATTTCACCAGCTTATTTTCTGTGACCAAGGAAGCATCATGAAGACGTCCCATGTCCCTCTCACTTATCACCCGGAAAAACTCAAGCGCGAGCTCAAGCCATTCTACATCGGTGCTGACGAAAAAGACGTCCGCGAGATGCTGGCCGCCATCGGCCTTAAATCCCTCGAGGACCTGTACGCCCACATCGACGACTCTGTGAAGATGGCAAAAGTGCCAATGCCGAAGCATCTTAGTTATGAAGAGCTCATCGCCCTTGTGAATGAGGTCGCTCGGAAAAATAGGCCAAAGATTTCTTTCCTCGGGGACGGACTCCCTCAGTACAAAGTGACTGACGTCGTGGGCCCGGTGTGCAGCATCCGTGGGCTTACCACCGCTTATACGCCATACCAGCCGGAGCGCTCACAGGGAACACTCCAGACCCTCTGGATTTACCAGTCGCTGGTCTCACAACTCACGGGCTTCGAGGCGATCAACGCTTCTCTCTACGACCGATCAACCTGCCTCTTCGAGGCCATGAACTGTGCTCTGCGCTTGGTAAAAGACTCGACCACAGTGATTGTTGCCAACACACTTTATCCTGGGGACATCGAGGTGATCGAGACCCACGCTCGTGAGACTGGCATGAAGATCGTCCGTGCTCCGGTCAACCCGCAGAATGGAAAGCTAGACGTCGAGGCACTGAAAAAGCTTCTCAACACCACTCCTCTTGTCGCATCGGTAGCATTTCCGCAAGTGAACAACCTCGGAAACCTCGAGGCCGTTGACGAGATCGTGGACCTTTGTTCTCAAAATAATGTGAAGTCAATTGCAGTGGTCGATCCTATGCTTCTTGGCAAAGGCGGTCTCAAGGCGCCGGTGAAGTTTGGCACCCGGATGCAGGGATCGGATATGGTCGTGGCGGAAGGTCAGCACCTCGCCATCGGTCCTAACTTCGGCGGACCGGGCCTGGGTATTTTCGGCATCCGCTACCACGAAAACGATAAGCTCTCGATCCGCTCCACCGCTGGCCGGTATATCGGGAAAACCACTGACCTAAAGGGCCGTGAGTGCAAGGCACTCATCCTCTCAACTCGTGAGCAGCACATCCGGCGCGAAAAGGCGACATCGAACATCTGCTCAAATCAGTCCTTCGTCGCGACGGCGGCCGGGGCCAGCATGCTCGCCCGTGGCGATGAGGGCTTCGAGGCATCTCTCAAGATCGCACGAACTCTCGCTGAGAAAGCGGCCGAGGGTCTCACGCAGTTCGAAGGCGTCGAGTTGAAGTTCAAGGGATCACCTTTCTATAACGAGTTTACTCTCAAACTTCCGGTCACCGCCTCCGATTTCATTCACACTGCAAGTGCCGCCGGTTTCCAGGTCGGCGTCGATGTGTCTCAGCGGCACCAGGAACTCCAGGGCGAAAACCTTCTCCTCATGAGTTTCACCGATATCCACTCCGAAAAAGACGTCGATCAGCTTCTCGCGTTCTTCGCGACTCAGTTTGAGAGAACGAAGAGTGCTACTCCGCCGCAGAAAATCCCATCGGTCATGCTGAGGACAGACGCTCCGGAAATTCCGAAGCTCTCCACGAGTGACATCTTGAGCTACTACGAGCGCCTCGGGAAGCAGAACCTCTCACCGGATGACGGGATCTACCCGCTGGGCTCATGCACGATGAAGTATAACCCTTACATCAATGACTACGCGGCTTCTCTCCCGGGCTTTACCAACATGCACCCTGAAGCACCACTGGAAGACGTCCAGGGCTGTTTGGAGGTCCTCTTCGAAATTCAAGAAGCCTTTAAAGCAATCACCGGTCTTCCTGGAGTCGTCACTCAATCCGTCGCGGGTGCCCAAGGAGAACTTGTGGGGATTAAAATGTTCCAAGCCTACCACCGCGACCGCGGCGAGGCGGACCAGCGGAACGTCATTATTATCCCTCGTTCGGCCCATGGTACAAACCCAGCGACAGCGACAATGGCCGGCTACGAATCCAAAGTCGTCGAAGGTAAGGTCTACGGTATCTATACTGTCGAAGCCCTTGCAAACGGCGAGATGAACTTAGGCCAGATAAAGGAATTCCTTAAGACCGATGGCCACCGCGTAGCGGGAGTCATGGTGACCAACCCGAATACTGCGGGAATCTTTGAGACACAGTTTAAAGAAATGAGTGCCCTCATTCATGAGGCCGGAGGCCTCGTTTACATGGACGGCGCCAACATGAATGCTGTGGCCGGGATCGTTGACCTCAATAAGCTTGGTGTCGATGCCGTTCACAACAATCTGCATAAGACTTGGACCATCCCCCACGGCGGCGGCGGCCCGGGCGACGCCATTGTCGGCGTCTCCCATCGACTCCTCGACTTCATGCCGGGAGTACAAGTGGCCAAAAAAGACGGCCGCTATGATCTCACCCGAGCGTCCAAGTCCTGTGGCTCATTCCATCGGCATTTTGGAAACTTCGCCCACAAAATCCGCGCTTACACTTACATCAAGGCCCTAGGTGCCGACGGTGTCCAGCGCATGAGCCAGGTCGCCGTGCTCTCGGCCCGCTACCTCTTCCACAAGCTGGCCAAGTCCTTCCCGACTCTACCGGCCCAGGCGCAAAGCTCTCCCAGGATGCATGAGTTTATTCTGACTCTCTCGCCAGAAATTTTTAAAAAAATAGAGGCCGCAGGTACCCCGAAAGCGAACTCCATCGCGCGCATAGGAAAGCTGTTCCTTGATTTCGGCTTCCACGCACCTACGGTTGCCTTCCCGGAACAGTACGGACTTATGTTTGAGCCGACCGAGACGTACTCAAAGAGTGAGCTGGATGAGTTCGCTGAAGTTGTCGAGGCAATCCTCAAGCTCGTGAGTGAGCATCCGGAAGTCTTAAAAACTGTGCCGCACTTCACTCCGATCGACCGAGTGGACGAGGTCCAAGCGAATAAGAATCCTGTCCTCACCGAGAAGATCACCGCCCACCTGCCGGAGATTATTCCTGACCGAGTGGATGCTGCGCGACTGAGAAATTCTACGCCTGGTGACCTTTGCGCTCACATCTTAAAGGCCCATCAGAATTCGATCTAACCCAAAGGGGCCCATTCTTGGGCCCCTTTTTTTTGCCCGCCCTCGCCTAAGTCCTTAGTGAAGCGCAAGTCCCCACTCCTCCCCTGTTCTGTTTGGGAGCTGGAGTCTGAACGTGGTATGGGGACAGTCCGGAAGATACACCAATTCACCACCGTGCTTTTCGACAATCCCCTTCGCTAGTGAGAGCCCAAGCCCAGTTCCCTTACCGATATCTTTGGTGGAGAAAAAGGGTTCCATAACTCGAGTTGCGATCTGTGGCGGTATGCCAAAACCCGAGTCTTTAAAGAAGAGCTGAAGTTGACTGTCCTTTTCAAAACAGCTGACCTCAATCCATTTATCGGGAAGGAATTCGATGGCATCGAAGGAATTATTCAAGAGATTCAAAATCACCTGCTCCAGCTGGATCTTATTCCCCTGAAGCGAGATGTTCTCCAAACCATAGAACCGAAGACTGACACCATGGTTCTTCATTCGTTGCCCACAGAAGCCAAGCACGTCCTCGAAGAGTTCCTTGACGGAGATATCGCGCACCGGCCCCTTCTCGTCCTGGTGGACGAAGTCTCTTATTCCCTGAATAATGCGACTGATGCGTTCACTCGTCTTCAGGATTTGATGAAGCCCTTCCCCGACTTCCTTTTGCTTTTCGGTGTCTTTATGAATCCGCAAAAGCTGCGAAGTGCGCGCCTGGATGACGGCAAGGGGATTATTGATCTCGTGGGCGATCCCGGCGGACATCATACCAAGTTCAGAAAACTTATTATGCCCCAAAAACTTTTCGCTTCGATCATGGAGTACCCGCTGCAACTCCCTGCTATGCCGTAATTGAAGAAGTTCCAGGTACGATCCAAGGCCCGTTGCCGCAAATCCGACCAAGAACAAAATCTCTAAGGCCATGCCCAGTTCGGTCAGCTGGGGATTTGTCCGCCAGAGTGGGTACAAAAGTCGTCGAAGAAAGAAGAGACCCAGGAGTAAGAAGGAAGCAAGGTGCAGGACTGAACGCTGATCCGTGGGTATTCCGCGGAATGAGGCCACGGTGACATAAAGACCAAGCCCTCCCACGGCCAGTGAAAAGGGGGCAGTAAAGGCCACGAAAGGAAAACCGTTGCCGCCAAGAGCAATAGTTAAAAAGGCTCCACCACCAAAGATAAGGTAGTACCAGCGCTGGTAGATACTCACCCCAGAGATGTCTTCGGTCACCAGCATCACCGTGCGCAGAGGCCAGATCCAACCTATCATGGAAAAAGCGGCCATGGGCACGGTTTGGGTGGCGAAGACCATCATCGTTACGACGCTCACAACCATCGAGGCCCAAAATTCTGTCAGATGCCCCAACTCTTTTTCTTTTCGCCGCTGGTACAAAGGCCATGTGAGCGCCAGCATCAGCAGGGGGATAAGGAAGCAGAGGCCATAAAGTATCTGTGTCCAATTACTCATGACATGAGTTTAAGCAGTAAATTTCTTACAGGGACTTGAATTAATTCTTAAGAGCGACAGACGTATTTAATATACATTTCTTACATCCGCTGATATCACATTTTTACGCAGAAGATCACTTATTCAGGACAGCTTACCTATGAGTTCAAGCCCTCGTTGCACCTTTGCCATTATCTCCCACCCCGACGCAGGTAAGACGACCATGACGGAAAAACTCCTCTGGTTCGGAGGTGTTGTCCGTGAGGCCGGAATGGTGAAGTCTAAAACAGGCGACTATGCAAAGTCTGACTGGATGGAACTGGAAAAACAGCGGGGTATTTCTATTACCTCGTCGGTTATGAGCTTCGAATACAACGATCGCGCTCTCCACCTCCTGGATACACCAGGCCACAAAGACTTCTCTGAGGACACCTACCGGACTCTGACCGCAGTCGAGTCGGTGCTTATGATGATCGACTCTGCGAAAGGGGTTGAGGCCCAAACCATCAAGCTGATGGATGTCTGCCGAATGCGAGATACGCCCATCGTGACCTTCATGAACAAGTATGACCGGGAGGCCATGGATCCCTTTGCCCTCCTCGACAATATTGAGTCGATCCTCAAAATTCAATGCATCCCTATGACCTGGCCGGTAGGTAATGGGGTCGACTTCAAGGGCGTCTACGACTTTAAGACTCAACAGATCCTGAGCTTCAAGAATTCGAAGGATCCGTTCTCTCCGAGTTTCATCGACGCTAGTGACCTCACTTCAAGCGCTCTTTTGGAAGAGTTGGGAGCCCCTCTCAGGGACAAGCTCCGGGAGGAGCTTGAGATGGTGGAGACACTCATTCCCACCTTTAGTATGGACGAGTACCAGGCCGGTATTCAGACTCCAGTCTTCTTCGGTTCGGCGCTGAAGAACTTTGGAGTTAAAGAAACACTTGATCTCATCACGCAAATTGCTCCAACGCCTAAGCCCCGCGAAGCGGTCTTGGCCCCCTTTGACTCAAGCGCCGATAGGATTACGATTGATCCTACAGATCCAGAATTCACTGGTTTCGTTTTCAAGATTCAGGCCAACATGGACCCAAAACACCGGGACCGGATCTCGTTTATGCGTGTCTGTTCAGGGAAATTTAGCCGGAATGATAAAATCTTTCATGTGCGCTCAGGCAAGGACATCCGAATCGCTACCCCACTCATCTTTCAGGCGCGAGACCGAGAAATTGCTGAAGAGGCGGTAGCGGGAGATATCATAGGCCTCTATGATACGGGCAAGTATCAGATCGGTGATACATTCACCATGGGCAAGAAGCACATCCGCTATACTGGAATTCCGAGCTTCTCTCCTGAACTCTTTATGCGAGTCACGGCCAAAGATCCGATGCGGGCCAAACACCTTGAAAAGGGTCTGGCCCAACTCTCAGAAGAAGGCGCCACTCAGCTCTTCATCCGTCGGCACACCAACGAAAAAATGCTCGGGGCCGTTGGGGCGTTGCAGTTTGAAGTCGTCAAATTCCGCCTCGAAGACGAATACTCCGTCGAAGCAACCTATGAAACTGTCGCCTGGGCCGGAGTTCGCTGGCTCAAGTTTCCGGATAAGAAGGCGGAAGAAAAGTTTGCTCAGGAATACTCATCGGTCATTATGGAAGATAAGGAAAAGCGGCTTTGCTTCGCGGTTCGTACCGAATGGGATCTGCGGCTCGCGATGGAGAAGAATCCGTCGGTAGAATTCTTTAAGAATTCAGATTATATCGAGTAAGACTACAGAGCACGCCAAACATAAGAAGAGCAAAGGCCAACTTATTAAACCTATTCCTTCATGGTGTAGGATTAATTTAGAGGGGCACGACCTTGCACAACTCGTCGCAACATTAAAGAGATTGCTATAAATTGAGTACTCCGCATGTCACAATATTAAGATGAATGCGACTTCAAAAAATACCAACTATTCCCATATCCTTTTCAGCTTATTTGGATGTTTTATCCTGGGTACAGCGAATGGAGAGAGCATCCCTGGTGTAGTCGTTCCAAAATGCTTTTCTTGGCTGGGAGATTCGGAACCTGCTGATGGCTTTGTTTCCTTAAGAGAAACCCCAAGTTCAAAAGGAAAGCTAGTGGCAAAAATGATCTTGAGTCCGGGAGACTTAAGATCTGTAAAATCCCTCGGGTCATGCAGTCCTGAAATGTCGATACAACAAACCCTCACACTACCACCATTAGAGCAGAAGAAACTGCTAGATGCACAGTGGTGTTCTGTGGAGTACAAAGGAATGAAAGGTTGGGCGAAATCCAGCTTAATGGACGAAGGAGTGTGTAACGACCAAGCTGTTGTGCGAAAAGCACACCCATTTTTTGTTTGCTCAACTTCAACGGATGATCCCGTTTTAGTTTTATCGAAGAAAAGCACAGGCTCAGATTTTTTGCTAGGTTTCTACACCGAATCTCAGTCAGGCCATAAGGCACATTTGAAGACAATCATTGCAGTCGAAAATCTGACTATGAAAGATGGAAAGAATCTTGAATTTGAAGGCATGGAATTACAATTCTCATCACCCGCTGAATTGTTAAGCTGGGACCTTGATACTAAGAATCCCATTCTTTTCATTCCTAAAAAGAAATGGCCAAGCCTAGACCAAAAGTTTCGAAATTTGTTTTCCCGATTCGTTCAGTCTCCTCACAGCGATGTAAAAGTTAGTTTTAACTGCCGTCCTGGTACCGACAGTAGGCTAGCACGCTAACTACCTTCATCCGTTTGGCCTCAGATTGAGACCACGAATGCCATTGATTAGTTTACGATCAAAGACTGAAACCTCTCTTACCGCGTCCGCAGCTAGAAAAAAAACCCACATCCGAAGATGTGGGTCATAGCTAATCAGGAATAACGACCATTTTAAATGCTCAGAAAAAAACTTGTCCTAGCTCTTAGGCTTGAACCAGCAGAGAGGGCGAGTGCCAACTTGGTGACCAAGCTTCGTATGACAAGTCCCGCGGACTTCATCTGACTGAGAGACATCTTCGTTGAATGAAATCTCACAAAGTGAGCCCTGAAAGTATGTATCCAGACGGCACTGGTGGGCCGGATGGTTATCATCGGTACGAGCAACAACCTTTGAATCAGGAGTATCAAACTTCGCCTCCGGCTGATTCCTCATTGATGCAAAGAGTGCTGCGACGGAAGCGCCCGCCATGCCATTTCTGATACAGATACCACGGTCAACTGAGTTGCCCCAGGCCTTGGTACAGGCATCAAGCAAGGTCTGTGGGGCATTGAGTCTACGAACGATGGCGTCGTTGTTATCGTTCAGGAAGGCCCGGCGAAGACATTTCGTCGTGGCGAAATAGTCGGACTGGCCCTCATTAGATGCCCAGCGGTTAATGATACTGGAAACCTTTGGAGCTCCACCGAGGTGATGCCCAATTTCGTGACAAAGAACGAGAGCGAAGCCGTCAGCAGTGATCGTCTGATGACGAGCAAGACCGCCGAACATATTAACAACCCAACCACCGATGCGAGTAGCATTGGCGTTAACAGTGGCATCAGTCCACTTACGATTCACGATAAGCTTTCCACCCATGTTTGAGACAATCGGTGCGTAAATGGTCTCAATCTTTTGAATCACTGAATTGAACTGCGCCTCAGTGAGACCACCGTTTGTCTTCATCCCAACAGGAATTCGCATGTTATTTTCTGGTAGAAAACCGGTCTTTCCATTCTCGGCACAAGCAAAGACTGCTCCTGCGAGGGTGAGAGAAAGGATGAGGGTAACAAAATGTTTCATTGATTCTCCTTAAAGATGTCCGCGTGAAACTTAGAATTATTCTAAGAAAAGACAAGTTTGTTCGTCAGTAGGGATTTGAGGGAAGTAAGAAAATAAGAGAGAGGAAGGAGAACACCGGGGACGAACCCCGGTGCAGAAGATCTAATTCAAACTAAGGAGCAACTGAGGGCTTGAACCAACAGAGTGGACGAAGACCACGGCTAAAGCCAGTCGTTGCGTGGCAAGTTCCAGTGACTTCTGAAGTCGCAGTCACGTCTTCATGCCAAGAAACGTTACAAAGAGAGCCTTGAAAATAAGTATCAAGACGGCATTGGGTGGCCGGATGGTTATCATCTGTGCGGGTAACAACCTTGGTATCTGGAGTATCAAACTTCGGCTCAACATCAGATCCGCGCAAGGCTTGGAAGAGCTTGGCCACAGAGAGACCCGCCATGCTTCCGCGGATACAAGTCCAGTAGTCAGCGTTAAACGTGTGCATCTTGCCACAGGCCCTGACGACGTCTTGAGGGACCTGATCCATCATCTCGCGAACGATGGCTTCATTATTATCATTTTCCCAGCCACGGCGCAGACACTTCAAGTTCGCGAAGTAATCGGCCTGACCTTCGTTAGAGGCCCAAGGTGAAGACCAAGGGGACGCCTTCCGAGGAGCTCCGCCAATATGGTGACCGAGTTCGTGACACACGACGAGTGCAAAGCCATCGGCAGTGATCGTCTCGTGACGTGCGAGACCTCCAAACATGGAGACCTTCCAAGTCTTGCCGATCTGCTGGGCGTAGGCATTGACTGTGCCATCGGTCCAGTTGCGCTCGATGTCCAGATCACCACCATAACTCTTTACAATGGGATTGTAGAGAACTTCAAACTTATCGATAACTGCATTGAACTGGGCTTCGGTAATCCCGCCCACTCTTTTAGCATGGACGGAAATGTTAAGGTTGTTCTCTGGAACAAAACCTTCGAGACCGTCTGGGGTACACGCCAGAGACGGTATTGCGAGTACCAGGGATCCTAAGAGCAGTCCTTGCTTGAACATTTTCATTTGAGTTCTCCTTGAAAATAAAAACGCGTTCTTAACGTGATTCTGACATATTTGGATTCGAGAAAACGAGACGAAAATCTTGAAGTAAGATTATGTTGGTTGGAGCATTTCACTCAGGAAATACGCAGAATAAAAAACACCGGGCAAAGGGCCCGGTGTCGATTTAAAAGCAAGAAACGAGAATGAAAATTACTGAACTTTCGGCTTGAACCAACAGCGAGGACGTAGACCAATAGAGCTGCCGGTTGAGCTATGGCATACGCCGCTGACTTCATCCTTCTGACCAATCTCTTCGTTGAAAGATTTCTCACAGAGCGCACCCTGGAAGTAAGTATCCATGCGGCACTGAGTGGCAGGATGAGAATCCTGAGTCGAGCTTACCTGGCGTGTGTCAGGAGTGTCGAACTTAGGTGCCTTGGAAGACCAAGATAAAGCTGCAAAGAGCTTAGCGACGGACTCACCCGCCATTGCGCCACGAACGCAAATGTCGCGATCTTGTGCATTGCTAGGCCATGCCTTACTACAAGCTGTCGTTAGTACCGCAGGGACCTCAAGCTTACTAATAACGGCTGCATTGTCTTCATTTTGCCAAACGCGGCGAAGACACTTCGTGGTAGCGAAGTAATCAGACTGGCCTTCGTTCGATGCCCAATCATTCCCGCCGCCATAACGAGGAACACCACCTATGTGGTGACCGATTTCGTGGCAAACGACGAGGGCAAAGCCGTCCGCAGTGATCGTCTTGTGCCGGGCGAGACCGCCGAACATAGAGACCTTCCAAATGCTGCCTTCCTGCTCGGCATAAGCATTGACCGTACCATCGGTCCATTTACGAACGACCTCGAGTTTGCCGCCGTACTCTGCGACGATTGGCGCATAGATACCTTCCACTTGGTCGATGACTGTGTTGAACACCGCCTCGTCAATAGTGTTGATACTTTTGGCGTTAACAGGGATGAAGAAATCGTTTTTGGGAACAAAACCTTCAGAGCCATTCTTTGTACAAGCAAACACTGGCTGGGACACGATAACGGATGCCATAAGCAATCCAAGGGATACGTTCTTCATTAATCCTCCTTGATTAACTGTTTCTTCCTATGATGTTGTCGAAGTTATTTTATTAGCGCCAGCAAACTTGCAAGGTTGTAAGTTTTTGTTGGAATTAAAAAAAACTAATTAGGGATAGGTTCGCCCAAGTACGAAGAACCAGAAACCCAGTGTTATAAATGAAAGCGGTACGCCAATTCCTACCATCATCCCGGCAAGCCGCGGCCTGAGATGATGAGAGGACGCCAGGATACTCGACGTAATCATCGGCGCCATGCCGGCCTAGAGCACTGACACCTTGATGATCTCAAGGTCCACACCGAGCGAGTGGTAGAGAAGCAAGATCACGAGCGGGGCAAGAATAAGTTTATAGCCCAGACCCAGGCAAAGAAAACGCAACTCCTCTCTGAGATTGCGCCACTGAAGCTGGAGCCCCACAGAGATGAGAGCAAGTGGCGTCAGGAGAGCTGCCAGTCGCTCGAGAACCTCACGGAAAGGCCCCTCTGCGCGCCAGCCCCAAGCACCAGCGCTAAGCCCAAGGGTGAAAGCGATAAAGGGTGGGAATAGTAAAATTTTCTTGAACAACATGCGCCTCTGAAGTTTCCCCGATGAATAGGAAAGTGCTAAGTATATGCCAAAAGTTGAGACGATGAGAAAGCTTCCGGACTGGTCCAAAAAGATGGCGTGCTTCAAGGCCTCCTGGCCCAGAAGGGCCTCGATCACGGGAAATCCGACAAAGGCGGAATTGCAGAAACCGGCGGTAAGGATAAGGCAGCCCACGGCATCCCGGGGGAGGCGCCAGCGTTTCCCCAAATAATTCGCGAGCGCCCAAGCAAGTCCAAAAACGATCCAGGTCACGAGAGCGAGAGAGATTAGGGATCGTTCCCATTTAAGATCGGGCAGTGAAAGGAGGCAGATGGCCGGGAGGGGCACATACAGGATCAGTGCCCCGAGGGTCGCAGGCGCATTCTGAGGAATTGTCTTGACCTGCCGGAGGAAGACACCGAGAACAAGAGACACCGCGAGGATCAAAAGACTGGCCATGTATTTCCCATTCTAATAACGGCAGAGAATCTTGGCAAATGAGAACTCTTTAAGAGAAGATGAGTCAAAGAATTTTGGCGAATAATAAATTCAGCGCACAGAGGCGATATGAGAGACCGAGTCGTATTCTACTTAAATGGCGTTCGTACTGAGGCGGGCCCTGAAGACGCCTCTCTCATGCTAGCCGAGTACCTCCGAACGAGACGAGGTCTCACCGGGACAAAGATAGTCTGTGCTGAGGGCGACTGCGGGGCCTGTACAGTCTTGCGCCTTTTTCCCCACGCGCCAGGGACTGATGGTCAGAATTTTCTGCCCGTAAACTCCTGCATTACTTTGGTCGCTCAGCTCGATGGCTCAAGTCTTGTTACGGTGGATGCACTCCAGGATAAGGGTCAACTTCACGAAACCCAGCGGGCCATGGTCGACTGTCATGGATCTCAGTGCGGATTCTGCACCCCGGGGTTCGTCATGGCACTTACGGGCATGGTGGAAGAGAAGCTCTCCCGCAGTGATGCAACCGTCGACATCAAGGAAGCCAAAAACTGCCTGACAGGGAATCTCTGCCGCTGCACAGGGTACCTTCCGATCATCGATGCCGCCCTTAGCATAGACCTCTCAAAATGCCGGCCTCTCAAAGAGCGCTTTTACTCAAATGCCCAAGAAACCGCACTCGCAGAAGTTTTTGGCCAGAGTGCTCTCGTCGAAGATAAAACCTTCTCTTTTTTTGCACCAACCACTCTTGAGGAGGCCCTGGCCTATCTCGCACGCTACCCTGACACCAGAATTCTGGGCTCAGGAACAGACCTCAGCGTGGTCCATAACAAACGAAAAGCCACACTCTCCAGGCTCCTCGGACTCCATCTGATCCCCTCGCTTTATCAGATCAGGGAAGACTCTGGCCTTGTACACGTTGGTGCCCGCGTCACCCACGCTGAGTTTAGGCATTTCCTGAAAACTCATGTGCCCGAGTTCGCGAGCTACCTCGACGTCTTCGCAAGTCCTCAGATCAAGAATATGGGGACCGTCGTTGGTAACATTGCAACGGCTTCACCCATCGGCGACACGCCCCCCGCTTTCCTGGCGCTGGATGCCATCATCGGCGTCAGAGGCCCGACCGGAGAGCGGGAAATACCTATCTCGAAATTCTTCCTCGCCTACCGAAAGACCGCACTCGCTCCAGGAGAACTTATCACTTATGTGAAGTTTCCTATCCCAGAGAAGGCGACAGACCTCCGCTTCTACAAGTCCTCCAACCGAAAGGACCTCGACATCTCAGCAGTCAACCTCGCGGTCCGTGTCACCTGGAAGAACGAGGCCCGCCTAGAAATCCGCGATATCGCCGTCGCTGCTGGTGGTGTGGCGCCCGTGCCCTACCGCTTTTTCCGCACTGAAGAACTTCTTCGCCAGCGGTATGACATCGAAGCTGCGGTCAAGGAACTTCAATCGGAAGTCACCCCTATCAGTGACCTCCGGGCTTCGGCCGGTTACCGGAGGGTTATTCTCGAAAACCTCTTCCGAAAGTTTTTCCGGGAGGTGGTACCTTGAGCCTTCCTCACGATAGCGCCCGGGGGCACGTGACCGGCGAGAGCGAATTTATTGACGACCGACCTGTGATGCGCCATGAGCTCTTTGCCGATGTGTTTTACTCGACCCGTGCTCACGCTCGCATCAAACACCTCGACTTCGAAGAGGTGTTGAAAACTCCAGGCGTCATCGCAGTCTTCACCGGCCACGACTTCTCTCACAATCTTTGGGGAGCTATCTTTAAGGATCAACCGATCCTTGCCACCGACGAAGTGAACCACGCCGGCGAGGGGATCGCTTTGATCGTCGCCGAATCCCGCGAGATCGCCCAGCGAGCGAAGCGGAAGGTTGTGATTGAATACACAGATCTCGAGGGGATCCTAAGCATCGACGCCGCCAAGAGGGCCAAGTCCTTCATCATTCCGGCGCGCAAGATCGAGCGCGGGAACGTCGAAACTGCTCTTGCCGCTTCCCCTCTGCGCCTAAACAGCACAATCAAGATCCAGGGCCATGATCACTTTTACCTCGAGTCCCAGGCATCGGTCGCCTACCCCTTAGAAGATGGGCAGATCGAAGTCCACTCCTCCTCTCAACACCCGACGGAGACCCAGCATGTGGTCGCCCACGCCTTGGGCCTTCAGGACAAGGACGTGGTCTGTATCGTTAAACGGATGGGAGGAGGTTTTGGCGGTAAAGAATCTCAGGCCGCTCCGTTCGCGGCAATGGCAGCGCTCGCGGCCCTGAAACTGCGAAGACCAGTACGCCTGTGCCTGACTAAAGACGACGACATGATCATGACAGGAAAACGTAACCCCTTCGAGAACGAGTATGCCGTCGGTTTCGACTCTGATGGCCGCATCCATGCGCTTGACGTACGCCTTTTTTCCGACGCTGGCGCCTACGCAGATCTTTCAACGTCGATTATGGAGCGAGCAATGCTTCATACGGACAACGCCTACTTTATTCCGCATATGCGCGTGGTGGGTCAGGTGTGCCGGACCCATAACCACTCCCATACCGCTTTCCGGGGCTTCGGTGGCCCGAAAGGTGTCGCAACCGTGGAGAAGGTCATCGAAGAAATCGCCCACTTTCTGAATAAGGACCCGATGGATGTCCGGCGCTTAAACCTCTATGCAGAAGAGGGGGGCAAGGACATCACGCACTATGGGCAGAAGGTTGAAAACAATACTCTCGGTCGCCTGCTCTCAGAGCTCGAAGCGAGCTGTAACTACCGCCAGCGCCGCAGTGAGGTGCAAGCGTGGAACTCCGGGAATGAGAGCACGATTCGAGGCATCTCCCTTACCCCGGTGAAGTTTGGAATTTCCTTTACGACCCGTTTCCTAAACCAGGGAAACGCCTTCGTTATCATCCACACCGATGGCACTCTTCAGATCTCCACCGGAGCGACGGAAATGGGCCAGGGTGTGAACGCTCGCATCGCAGAGCTCGTCACCAGTGAACTCGGACTTCCCCGACAAACCGCACGCGTGATGCCGACCAGAACAGATAAAAATGCTAATACCTCCCCAACCGCTGCCTCTTCAGGCACCGATCTCAACGGGGCCGCTGCCCTACTGGCCGTGCGAAAAATCAAAAAGCGCCTTTCCGAGCTAGCACTTAAGCTTATCGACATCCCTCCGGAGAAGTGGGCGTCGAAGACAGCGGGACTGGGCTCTGAACCAGAGGTTGACCTCGAGGATCCGTACTTGAACGAGAATGACCCGAATGCCGGCGCCGATTGGGTCTCCGGGACGGCGACCTACTTTGGCATCTGCTTCGAAGGCGGTGAGGCCTTCCACCCATCTCATCCCAAGAAGAGGATCACATTCGGGTCGCTGGTGCTTGAAGCGTACCTTAACCGCATCTCTCTTTCAGACTATGCCTTCTACAAGATTCCAGGGATCGAGTTTAATAAACTCACGGGCCAGGGGAACGCTTTCCTCTATTTTACTCAAGGTGCGGCATGCACAGAGGTCGCCCTTGATCGCGATACCGGTGAAGTGAAAGTCCTTCGAACCGATATCCTGATGGACCTGGGCCGGCCCGTCAATGAGGCCCTTGACCTGGGCCAGATCTCTGGTGCTTATATCCAGGGTCTTGGATGGTGCACGACGGAGAACTTGGTCTACGACCAACAGGGCCTTCTCCTCACACACGCACCGAGTACCTATAAAATTCCCAATATCCAGGACACTCCTCGAACTTTTAACATTAACCTTCTTAAGAATGACGAGAACTACGCCAATGTCCGGGGCACTAAAGCGGTAGGAGAGCCTCCACTTCTTCTCGCTGTTTCCGCCTGGACCGCCATCAACGATGCTCTGAGACACCTCCCCCACTATCGTAAGAGCTATCCGATGGTTCGAATTCCAGCGACTGCTGAAAATATCCTGAGGGCGATAGCACCTCAAAGGTTCGAGTCATGGGAATGAGCCTTTGGGCAAAATGCGACGATCTCGCCAAAGGTGGAATCTCCTTCGTCACGGTGACCATGACCGGGGTTCGGGGATCGGCGCCCCAGGAAGTCGGTGCAAAAATGGTTGTGAGCTTAGAGGGCCTAGAGGCCGGAACCATTGGCGGTGGAAAAATCGAGCTCGCGGGGATCAACCAGGCCCTAGAGCTCCTGCGAGATGGCCAATCTCCGCCGTTGTTGGTCGTTTGGAACCTTCAAACCGATATCGGTATGAGCTGCGGGGGTGAGGTCACACTCCTCTTTGAGCAACATAGACAGGACAACTGGCCCATTGTTATCTTCGGAGCGGGCCACGTCGCCCAGGCCCTGACACGACTCCTCTCCCATCTTAACTGCCAGGTGACCTGCGTAGATCCAAGAGAAGAGTGGGTCTCCAAATTAAATGGCGTCCGAGGAATCTGCCACCCCACACCTAAGGACCTGGTGGCAAGTTTTTCACCCAAAAGCTTTTTTCTTTCGATGACCATGGGCCACGCCCACGATGTCCCGATCCTCCAGGAAATTGCTCGCCATGCGCCACTGGCCCCTTATGTCGGGGTTATCGGCAGCACGGTAAAGGGGATCAAAATCAAAGATGAATTGCGAAACCTTGGAGTTTCTGATGAGTTTCTGCATCGATTGCGGGTTCCCATGGGGCTTCCCATCGGGAAGAACGAGCCCTGGGAGATCGCAGTCTCTATTGCGGCCGAACTCCTGAAGGTGCGAGATGAATGACAGAAATGCTGTGGAGAAAAGCTCGCAAATCGAGGCACTGGGCCATTATGGCGCTCTTCTCTCCTTAGTCGAGCTTGGAGTCGGGACAACCCTTCAGGCCTTTCGAGTCCCTTTCGGAGGCCTATTGCTTTCACTGAATCAGGGCCATCTTCTCACCTGCGCTTCGATCAAAACTGGAGATGCTAACATCGGGTATTCGATCTCAAACGTTGCGGCCATCATGAAGTCTCTCGCTCCGGCCGGAAACAAGCTTGGCCCCATGCTCAGTCTGTCCATGCAAGGCCTTCTCTTCTCTATAGGCACCCGCCTCGGGGTCAATCTCCCTGGCCTCATTTTAGGCACGGTCTTACTCTCCCTGTGGTCTTTTGTTCAGCCGGTGGTTACCTACTACCTCTTCTTCGGAGATGCCCTCCTTGAGGCAATGAGCTACCTTTACCAGAAGACCCTGCCCTTCCACGCCCTCAAGAAAGAACACCTCCTGGCAAGTCTCTTAGGTCTGGTCGCGGCCAAAGCTGTGACTGCCATTGGCCTCACGGTCTTCGCTTGGAGGCAGGGAGGAGACGAGTCTCTCCAAGAGCGCCTTGTGGTCTATGCCAAAGCAAGACCCAGAAGCGCACAGCACCCTGCTCTCCTTGCCCTTAAGGATCTTATGAAACCCATGTTTCTTGCTTCGTTGGGACTTACGGCAGTCTTTCTCTTCTTCTCCCAACACCACTTCTCTGGGATCATCTGGCATTTGCTCCGACCATTGGCAGTGGGCTTCATTTTTTTTTACTTCTCCCGGACAATGACTCTCGACCGCTGGCTAGCACGGCTACACGGGGGGCGTTGGGAAGACTTTTCTAAGGGATGTGAAATGGCTCTCGCAAAGGTTCGGAAAGTGCTTTGAGCGAGGTGTATAATGCCGCCCAGGAGGAATCCCAGGCGGCAATGAGGGCATTTTTACTTTTTAAGAACTGTGACTTCGAGAACCTTAACTACAACTTCTTTGAAAACAATCTTCGGCGTACAACCAGGAATAGGTAAAGGGTTGTTATCATAATCGTAGTATCGGCAGAAGACAGAGTTCTTCACGTCAACAACCATCCGTGTTCTATCCACTGGCCTTGTCTCAAAGCGGAAGAGTTTCTTCGCCAGGGGACCACCGGTTGAACGGAAGATCCTCCGGGCCCGCTTGAGCTGAGCGATTTCTTCTTCTGTAAACAAGTCGACTTTAAAATTGACCAGGTAAGTGGTGAAAGGATTTGTATTGTAGACGTCATCATCATGCCGACGCTCTACAGAGTGCCCAACACTCACCTGTATCACAGGCACTGATTCAAGAACAACAACATCGTCGCAATCCCCCGGTGCGCTATCACCATAAGTTGTACAACCAGGAATCGGCCGCACTTCAGTTTTAGTAGGAAGAATGCGGTACTCAGCAAACGAGAGTCCTACGTCCCGGGCATTGGCCGGAAAATCAACGCTATTGTCGAAACTGACTGATCCAAATGCCATGGACGATAAGCACAAGCTGGCAAGGATAACTAAGGTACGCATGGGGCCTCCAATTAGAATTAGTCGGACAATCCTTCAGAAATTCAGACTATACAAACAAAGATCAAGGGTTCGGAAAATTATACACGGGATTCAAAGTGAAAATAAACTAAATCGATGATCGGGGGCATCACCCCCGATCATCGATTTAGTTAGTCTTTGGCTTGCGAGAAACAGTCACTCTCTTGACCCAAACCATGACTGTCTTGTAGACAACATTCTGGACGCAACCAGGAAGTGGAATAGGATTCCCTTCGTTGTCGTAGGAGTCACAGATCGTAGAGTTTCTGTAATCGATGACCTGCTGGGCCTTTTGGACGTTCTTCACTTCCAGCGAAAAGTACTTTCGAGCGATGCGGATGTGCTTAGTAGAGAACGGTCGGCGCCAGTTAAATCGAGCGGCCTTGAACTCGGCCACTTCTTCCGCTGAAAATTCCGAGACACTGAAGTTTACGATCGCACCGTAAGGGGAGGCCGTCGACTCGGCGCTAGTTGTGTCACGAGGATCATCGTAGGTAACCCCAACCTGAATAACTGGGTCTGTCTCAAGGACTATGACTTCTTCACAGCTCCGGGGGTAATCGTCATTGTATGTGGTACAGCCTGGAATTGGTCTCACTTCAGACTTTACCGGAAGTTCAACGAATCTTGCATGAGAGATACCGACATTGAGAACATGGCGATCAAGATCGAATGAATTCGGGTAGCTAGAAGCTGAGACTACGCTGTGAGCAACGAGGACAAGCAGAGATGCCAGAAACTTCATAAAAACTCCTAGATGATGTTTTGAAACACGCGGAATGTGTCCTAGAGGCCCCTTAAAAACAAGTTAAGTTCTCATGAGGCCAACCTACTCCGCGCGCCAGGTGAACCTAGGAGTTGCGGCCAATGTTGTTTAAGTCCTCGAAAGCCACCTTGAGGCGCTTCACGAACTGATCTTCACCTTTCCGTAGCCAGACTCTCGGGTCATAGAACTTTTTATTCGGGGCCTCAGGCCCCTCAGGGTTTCCTAGCTGCCCCTGAAGATAAGACTTCTTCTCTTCGTAGAAGTTCTTGACCCCTTCCCAGAATGCCCACTGCAGATCAGTGTCGATGTTCATCTTGATGACACCGTAATCGATCGCCTCGCGGATTTCACTATGCTGTGAGCCCGAGCCTCCGTGAAAGACAAAAGAAACGGGTTTTGTGCCTGTGCCGAACTTCTTCTGAACAAAATCGTTAGAGTTCTTAAGGATCACAGGTGAGAGCTTCACATTCCCAGGCTTATAGACCCCGTGGACATTACCAAAGGAGGCGGCGATGGTGAAGTTGGGCCCGACCTCGCGTAAGCGGGAATAGGCAAATGCGACGTCCTCGGGCTGGGTATAGAGCTTAGAGCTATCGACGTCGGAGTTATCGACCCCGTCCTCTTCCCCGCCGGTCACACCAAGTTCAATCTCGATGCCGGTTTCGATGGCACTCATTCGTTTAAAATAGCGCGCCGAGATCTCAACGTTCTCTTCCAGAGGCTCCTCGGAGAGATCGAGCATGTGAGAAGAAAAAAGAGGTTTCTTATGGACCTTGTAGTTGGCCTCTCCGGCCGCCAACATTTGGTCGATCCAAGGAAGGAGTTTCTTGGCCGCGTGATCCGTATGAACGACCACAGGAACCCCGTAGGCTTCGGCCATCATGTGGATGTGCTGGGCCCCGGAAATTGCTCCGAGTGCTGCCGCCCGATCATTCTCAAGCTTTAAACTTTTCCCGGCGTAAAACTGGCCACCGCCATGGGAGAACTGGATAATCACGGGGGAATTCACGAGGCGGGCCGTCTCGAGGACAGCGTTGATGGAGTCAGTACCGATCACGTTCACCGCCGGAAGGGCGAACTTATTTTCTTTTGCGTAATAGTAAAGGTCTGTGAGGGCGGAGCCGTAAACTAATCCAGGCCTGAATTTCATTGTCGAATCCTTTGTTTAAGACCGCAAAATTGTATTAAACTGACCGTCGATTGAAAAGGAAACAGCATGGCCGTATCTCAATTTAGCCTCCTCTCTTATTTCACCCAGCTCTTGAAACCTGAGCTCTTCGATGATTACGCTCCGAACGGGCTTCAAATCGACGGGAGGGCCGAACTGAAGCGCCTGGCCTTCGCCGTGTCTGCGACACAAGACTCACTCAGTAAGGCCCTGGCCTGGGGCGCCGATGGGCTAGTCGTGCACCACGGAATCTTTTGGAAGGGCCAGGGTGCCAGACCTGTGGTCGGTCCATGGGGGGAACGGGTAAAGCTCGCTGTTCGGAACGATCTTAACCTTTTCGCCTACCACCTCCCTCTTGACGCTCATCCTGAGGTAGGAAACGCCGCCACCCTCGCCAAGGCGCTGGGTCTTTCACAGCTGGAACCGTTTGCCATCACTAAGCGGCAGCCGCTAGGCATTAAGGGAGTGCTTCCAGCTTCACTTTCTGCTAGCGCTCTCCGAGGTGAACTGGGGAAACTCCTCGCCCATGAAGTCATCCTCGCCTCCACAGACGAGAACAGTGAAATTCGTACGGTGGGCATTATAACCGGCGGGGCGAATAATGAATGGGTCCGTGCTCAAGAGGAGGGCCTCGATGCCTATCTTACGGGCGAGATCTCGGAATACAATTGGCACGATGCCATCGAAGCGGGAATTCATTACTTCGCTGGCGGTCATCACGCTACTGAGCGCCCAGGAATCATCGCCCTGATGGAAAAAGTAAAGGCAGATCATCCAGGGCTTGAGGTCACTTTCCTTGACTCGGACAACCCTGCCTAGGGAGACTTGCGGCCCGTTCGACGAAGCCTGGCAGTCTTCTTCACCAGAAAGTACTGCTCCCCTTGGTCATTCATATTATAAGCGGTGAGCTCCGCCTGAGGGCCATAACCAAAATAGAGGTCGCAGCGGGCATTGCCTCGGATCGCTCCTCCAGTATCTTGTGCCACGAAGAAGCGAGAGAACGGGACCTTCACCACGCGGCCATTCTCGTCTATATGAGAGGCCTTAACCGCCTTCACGAAATTCAAAAGCCCCATTGTTTTGTAGATCCGAGAATCAATCGCCAGTGAGCGGCCTTCTGTCAGAGGGATGTTGTTCAGTCCGACGGGCTCTTCGCTGGATTCCTTAAAGTAGACGTAAGAGGGACATGTTCCAAAGATCTCCTCTTCCTTGTCCGGATTCTCTTCTAGGAAGCGGCGCTGGTGAGGGATCCCTGCGGCACCTGGTCTGATGTACCCCTTCTCCAGCATGTAGTGGTAAATCATCTTAAAGGGCTGACGGTTTTTTCCATCATAGGAGAGGTACTTCACCTCTTTGGTGCCATCACCTTTATCGATATTGATCCGGCCACCACCCTGAACATGAAGGAGGTAGAGATCAAAGAAGGACTCCTCCACCCAGAAAATCTCCATTCCCTTTCCGGCCAAAGCCCCTTTGTAATCGATGTCAACTCGCTTGTAGTTCTCATGGGGCGCCGGTGGCGTGCGGTAAATGGCCCTGCTATAGCGCTCCGTAGGGCGCCGGGACCCGTGGAGATCAGGAGAGTAGTACGACGTGAACTTGGTGGTGGCGGTCTGGCCATACCCTGGTTCGGTGGTCGCCGGAACCGGCACATAGATATCAAACTTCTGATTTAACTCGGTGTTAAACTCCTGCATACAGGACAACTCGGATTGGCGCTTGAGGCAACTGCGCGCACGATCGACGATCACTTTAAAAAGAACCAAGGAATCACGGAGTATGGTCTTAGGATAGGTCTTCTGCCCAAACTTTATATCTCCCTTGAGCCCGATGCGACGGAACGAGGCGAGCTGCCGCTCCACCACCCTATCTATATTTGAGAACATCAAGTCATCAGCGAAGGTGACACTCTGATTCAGGCGGGCCGTGGGCGTCTGCTCTGCAAAAGAAAGGGTAATACCTAAGAGGAGCCAAGTGACGAAGTACTTCATGTGACCTGCCAAAAGTTTGATGCGTTAGGTTTAGGTTAAGACTCGAGAGATAAATCTGTCAAAGTGATTTACCAGACAAGTTCTTACCCATGAGCAAGATGGGAGTCCCCTTGAAAGTTTCTAACACTTGATGATCAAAACCAAGCTTGTGATAGAAAAACTTATTAGAAGAGTCGGGTGAAGTCATGATGTGCAGACCTATGATGCTTTCCGCTCGTAAGAGTTCTTCAATCATCTCCATCATAAGACGACCTATCCCTTGACCACGGGCCTCGTGGTGACAATTCATGTGAAGGTGCGCAGGGAAAGCCACGAACTCTTTCTTAAAAACCTCAAGGTGCGGCTGAAGACTCAACAACTCCTTACCACCCGTGGACGGCGATGCAACGAGATAGCCCAGGATCCTGCTTTGCTCGAGGGCCACCAGGCAGAATTTCGGAAAATGCTGCAAGTAGTACCCTACATACTTTTCAAAAAATCGCTCCCGCTCCTCCTCGTTTTGAAACTTCTTTCGGGAAGACGTCTCAAAAAAAATCTGCCGGACCTCGGGAAGGTGATGAGGTTTAAGGTTAACTAAAGCCGCTGGCATAGACTCCAAACCTGATACTTCGCACGGAAGGGAGGATCAATATGCTTAACATCTTTTGGCGGCTCGAATCGGAAAAGGTGAATCCAGTGCGGGAGGTATTCTTCAATCATCGAAAGGAGCGGGAGGTCCGGGTTCTTTTGGAGAAGCTGCTTGGTGGTGAAGTACCAGTCAAAGAGAACTTCAAAGTCAGGCCGAAGTTTGATCTCGTCGAACTCACCATGGAAGCTTTCCGGATACTCCGCGCCGAAGGCACGGGAAGAAGTGGCCCACCGAGCAAGTCGTCGGGAGGTATCAGTACTCATAGAAAAATAGCGGGACCAGCTTTCCGAAGAAACTCCGATCCATTCCAGTCCAATAACCCAGGTCTCGAAGCGCCGCGGATCCGCCAAGACTTTTTTGAGCTCAGTAACCCGGTCGGTAAAAGTCCGGTCCAGGGGAACGCGGAGTTCCTGATTCTTCTCTTGCACCAGGTAAGAGATAAAGTTGACGGGATCCGCGGACTTTCTCATCTCGCTCCAAAGATAGGCGGGAGTAATTCCGGACAAGGGCATACTCTCGAGCACCTCCCGCAGCTCCGAGGAGAAGGAGAATTTGAGCTTGTTGGCGAAGCGGTGGGCACGGAGGAAGCGCACGGGATCTTTCCCGAAGTCAGGGCCCGCATAATGCAGCACCTTTTCACGAAGGTGGCGAAGACCCTCTAGAGGGTCAAGAAATGCGATCCCTCGCCCAGGCCCTAAAAAGCGTAGCCCCATCGCATTGATCGTGAAGTCTCTTCGCTTAACCGCCTCTGCAAAAGGGAGAGTAAAGACGTACTCGGCATCAAAGTTTGAATGGTCCCGAGCGGACTCTCGAAACCGCTCCAGCCGCGGGGGAGAAAACTCCAGTTGATAATTCCCTGCCTCGAGCCGGATGATCTCGTAAGGTAGAAATTGCGTCTTCCCGAATTTACCAAGGGCCTTACTAAGCTCCTTCCACATCCCCTTCTCAAAGTTCAGAGTCTCATGGGTTAACTCGATATCCCAGTCAAGGCCGGGAGTCCCGGTCCTAAAATAGTCCCGGACCGCTCCGCCCACTAAGGTCGCAACCAGTCCGAAGCGCTGAAGCTCGGTAAGAAGAGGAGTAAAGAATCCTGGAAGGCAAGCCTCGAAGTTCTTTTGGTCAAAGTTCATCAGATAAGTATCAGAGAATTCCGTATCTTTGGATAGAGCAATTCCCAGAGATGAAGCAGGACTAACAAGGCGCTCCTAGAGGTCCTTAGCGACCTCGAGCAAAAACTTATAAAGCTCAGTTATCTTGTAGCTCTTCGCCTCGTCCGCGTGAAAGGCAAAAGAAACCTTGTTACTGAAGACCTCGAATTCTTTGCCGACGGTCTTCACCTTCGTTTTCATATGAGAGCGCTTCAGGACGTGAGTCGGAACAACGGCCAGTCCTAGGCCTTCATTGACCGCCTGGAGCATCTGACCGAAGGAGTTAACCACGAGCCGAGGCTTAATGTTTCTTGGAACCACACCGAACTTCTCTCGACACCAGCGGTAGAAATTCGGATCATTATTTTCATAAAAAATAATCGGCAACGCGAGAATATCTTTAAGCTCAGTTGCTTTGGTAATAGCAAAACGGTCAGAAAAAACCAGCGTCGTATACTCGTCATGGAGGTCCCGCTTCTCGGCGAATGCCGGAACAAGATACTCAGGCATAATGAGGCAATCGATCTCATGCTGTTCGAACTTCTTAACAATGTTGTCCGGAAAATCCATGGAGAGCCTTACCTCAAGATCCGGATGGCCTGTGAGGAAATCAAGCATGCGGGAGGAGAGCCATGTTTTACCAAGTCCGTAGAGCGATCCTACGTGGAGCTTCCCCTTAATCTCGTGGTTCTCTAGGTGGATCTGCTCAATGGTCTCTTCAATCCGTTTAAAATATTGCTTAGCAACCTTTGCGAGGCGCATGCCATTTTCCGTGAGAGTCACGGATTTCCCCTGCCGAGTAATCACGGGAAAACCCACTTTCGACTCGAGGTTTTTCAAGGCCTGGGAAACTGCGGACTGGGTGACATTCAGTTCCTCTGCGGCCTTAGAGATATTTTCGTTATGCGACAAGGCTATAAGCACCTGTAACATGGAGGTTTCAACCATGGAGTCCACCTTATACTTTGCATTAGATTTACTAATACATGAGGCTGCTGCTGTAAACATAATACTTGAAGTCGGCCCAACTAAGTATCTAGCGTCGAGAGAAAAAAAATACATGGACTCCACTCCCCGAAGGACAAATCAGTTATGTTACTCCTAACTAAAACACAGGATGACTTCATGAAAAAGCTTTTAGGTGTAGTGGTGCTGTCCCTGCTTTCATCAGTATCGATGGCAAAGGAAAGAGAATTTCGCATAAATGCTGGAAGCGTTGCCGGAGGTGTTGCAGTTGCATGGGGCATTCCGGGGGAAAAAATTGACTTCGAGAAGATCGAGGAAAGCGATGAAGCTGTTACAGACTTCGTCACGGCCCGCTTATCGGCCATCCAAAATTTGATCGTCGATCTCGAGACTGAAAAAGTCCTCAAAGTGTTTACTAATGAAGGCGATGGTGAATTTGTAGACTTCCGGCTGGGGGGACTGAGGTACGGCAACCACTACAGCATGAGTCTGGCCGAGGTCACTGTTATTAAAAATTCAGGAACCACGGCCATTGCTATGATTCAAAACTTCAAGTGGTCTAACCACATTAGCGCTCTGTATATGATCGATCGTCAGAATGGAGTAAAGATCTCCAAAGAAGAACTCGGCGCTCATCAAAAGATAATGACGGCCATAAAAGCAAAACTAACAAAGCGCCAATTAAAGCTCATCGACGTAAGGGAAGAAACCGTCTCCATCACGAGCGACTTCTCTCAGAAGAATGGCTACGTAAACAAGGTCAGCATCACTGCCGAAATTCCTAAAAGTGAAGAAGCAGCCTATGGGATTGAAGCCAATGTTAAGCTCAGCTATGAAAATGAGACCCTTGCCGTGGATGTGGCCTCAGTCAAATTCAAAAAGATCCAATATTGATCGAACGAAAGAAGTGAGAATAAACTCGTTACTTGTAGATATTGAGACATGATCTAATAATTCGATATATCACAGAGGATTTAATTACCTAAGAGAGACGTCGGGAATTCTCCTTTGGCTTGCTCTTACTAGATAGCATCTCTAACGAAAGGAAACTCGATGTCTTATCAGGCCAACACGACAATGATTAAAAAAAAGTTGGACTCTTAAATCTCACCCTCAAAGTTGGGAACATTTCCAAGGCATTGGCCATCGGTAAGTTTGAGCAGAATGGTAAACAGGCGATGACAAGCATAAGCCCCTAGGCCGACTGCTAAGATAACAAATGAGTGGTGACATTTTTCAAGACGTCAAAGTCAGATCTTAACGAGAGGAAAGAATTTAAGACAGATGAGAACATGTGATCTAAGGTCTTCGATTAAATCGAAGCCTAATCGTATGGATTAAGAACTAAGGATAAACCAAGTCACCTCAGAAAGGTATCTCATCATTCCGGGGAGTTCCAAATGCCAATATGCTGCAAACAGACGATTTGGTTCGACTGAATTTAGATTCGTCTGACTTTCTTTTGTCTTGCTCGTCGCCAGCCTTGGCGAGCTAAGTTTCAGGAAAAAAATTACATGAGGCTCGAAAAGAGAATGATTGAAAGCTTGTAAAACCTCTTTAGGGCACCTGGGCGACAATAGGTTTTAAGACTTGATAAACTACTGTGTGAAATTATAGGATTTTAATTCAAGGGATGAAATCTATTTCCAAAGGTATCCATGAAGTTAAAATCTGCTGGCTTTTCTCTAGTTGAAGCTATGGTCGGTTTAGGTGTTATCAGTCTTGGTGCAGTTGCAATGATGCAATTGACTCAACACCAAAGTAAGAATCAGGTTACGGCAGATACAAAGTTCGAAGTCCTTGAGGTGAAGCGTCAGATTGCTAATAGCTTTGCATCAAAACAGGCCTGCGAGTTGACTCTTGCAAATTTCATCATTGGTCAACCACTAACCCAAGTCTTGAATGCTCAGGGTACACCTGTATTTACTGTCGGCGAAAATTATGGGAACAACTCAGTAAAACTCACTTCAATCACCTCTGAACTTAAAAGAGATAATGGTGACCAGACTTATAGTGCAGATCTTATTTTTTCCTTCGAAAATCTTAGGAAGATGGCCCTCGTCAAAAAATTACCCGTATTCCGACTGGCCTTGCAAGTAGGAGCTCCTACAGTTAATTCAAAAGTGGAGTCTTGTTTTTATAAGGATTCGCTTTGGAGTTTAAATGATCTTGATATATATAATTCAAACCCAGGTAACGTAGGCATTGGCACAGACACGCCAAAAAGCCAATTACATCTAATGCATCCACAAGATGCAATGGTTGGTGGCCCAGCAGTTACTTTGGAAAACTCGACATCAAATAAAACTTTCTCCATCTCAAGTCGATCAGATAATTCGGTCCCACGTTTTTCAATTGCTGACGACACCTTAAACCAAGAGCGGATTGTTATCAACACTGCAGGACTGGTCGGAGTCGGCACCATGTATCCTCGAACTATATTACATCTAATGCATCCACAAGATGCACTAGTTGGTGGACCAGCAATAACTTTAGAGAACTCTACATCAAACAAAACTTTCTCTCTCTCAAGTCGATCAGATAATTCTGCCCCACGTTTTTCAATTGCAGATGACACCTTAAATCAGGAGAGGCTTACCATCAATTCTGCAGGTTTGGTCGGAGTTGGAGTCGTTGATCCCAAGACAGAACTTCAAGTGTCTGGAGTTATTTCACCTGCGACTGATAATGGCCATTCTCTTGGAAACTCAACTTTTAGGTTTACTGACGTGTATGCTGCGAATGGAGTCATTAACACCTCAGATCGCCGGGAAAAGAAAGATATTAGGGAAGCAGACTTAGGGATGGATTTCATTAATAAACTTCGCCCTATTTCGTATCGTTGGAATACTGGTATTGATACTGAAATTCATTATGGCCTAATTGCCCAAGAAGCAAATGAAGCACTTGCAGAGATTGGCAAGGTCGAAAAGACATCTATAATCTCTCATGACGCAACAACAGATCGTTATGGAATTCGTTACTCTGAGCTCTTGTCTCCGATGATAAGAGCAGTTCAAGAGCTATACATTAAGTTCATTGTGCTTAATGGTGAAATGGAAAACATCAAAGCGACAAATGCTCTTTTGAAAGCGAATGATCATGCAAAGAACATAGAGATTGCTGAACTCAAGGCTCGTTTGGATAAAATCGAAAAGACATTACTCAAATAATTTTATCCTTTTGGAGTAGAACCGCCACCTATTCTATCAACGCTCATTTGCCCTTAAATGGCCGAGCGACATCTCGTAAGAGTTCCCTTCCTTACGAAAGAAGTTAATAACTCAAAACGAAGGCACTGGAACACTATCGACGTATGGCCATGTGTCTCAAAGGATACCTCGCAGTCTTATCATAAATGAGTTCGATACCTCTGCGCTCGCTTTAAGCTCAAAGCGACTAACCCGCTTGGCCATGAGCACGACATGTTTTCAGACTCCTCTTTTTGCATCTTTACGTCGATCACAGTCTAGAGATCCATGCCTACAACGGAGAGCTAGAAATCACTTCACCTCTCGACGGTACGAACTTCTCTATCAGAGTTGAGGAGCGATTAGAGAAAGTAAGTGCTCTATTCGTCTAGGAGTGAGCGATGAGGGGATCGAGCAAATCATCGCTCTTCTGGCGGGTGCCCAGAATCGTCAGGAAATTGGCGAGAGCTGTAGGGATCTAACGGCGGTGGGATTCGATGCGTCCGCCGAAGCAAAATACGTCTTTTCCTAATCGCCACGAGAGAGAGAAAACTATCAGTCGCTAGTCGACTATGCGTCAATCCGGAGTCAAAGGAAGAGGACTCGCGAGAGCGCCCGTCGTTGCCGTTATCAATGTCGTAAGGGAGATAAAAAAAGTATGTGAGGTAAGTGAGAAACAGCAATAAAAAAGGGGCCGCAAATGCGACCCCTTAAGAGCATTCAAAGTGCTTTTGGAATTATTCAGCTCGCTCAGCAAGCTTCTCTTTCCGTGCCACGATGACCTTCTCTTGAACGTGAGAAGGACAAGGCTCGTACTTGGCGAATTCCATCGAGTACCCGGCCTTACCAGCAGTACCAGATCGGAGAACGGTCGCGTAACCGAACATTTCAGAAAGGGGAACGTGAGCGTTAATGATCGCATCGCCCGTCTCGGTAGTTTCAGAACCGAGGATAACTCCCCGGCGAGAAGAAAGGTCACCGATGACGAAGCCCTGGAACTCTTGCGGGCTTTCAACTTCGACCTTCATGATTGGCTCAAGCAGGATCGGGTTAGCGTTCTTAATCGCTTCTCTCATCGCCATACGGGCAGCAATCCGGAAGGCCATATCAGACGAGTCAACGTCGTGATACTGACCGTCTTGAAGGAAGGCTTCAACGTCGATAACCGGGAAGGCCGCGAGAGGACCTTTGTTCATTACGTCACCGAAACCGCGGTCACAAGAAGGAATGAATTCGTTAGGAATAACCCCTCCTCTGACTTCGTTCACGAAGCGGTAAACCTGATCCTCACGCTCTTTGCGGTCGGCAGCGAGTGGCTTGATCATCCCGGCAACTTTTGCGAACTGACCAGATCCACCGGTTTGCTTCTTGTGCGTGTATTCGAGCTTAGCTGTTCCGCGGATAGTTTCGCGGTAGTTGACCTGTGGAGCACCGATTTCAACTTCGGCCTTGTATTCACGCTTCAGGCGCTCGACATAGATCTCAAGGTGAAGTTCACCCATTCCCGCAATCCGAGTTTCGCCAGATTCTTCATCAGTGAAGAGATGGAAGGTAGGGTCTTCTTTAATAAAGCGCTGGAGCCCCTTGGACATGCGGGCCTGCATTTCTTTATCTTTGGCACGGATAGAGAGTTCGATAACTGGAATAGGAATGTGCATGCCTTCGCAAGACAGGTGGTCAACGCCTCCGTCTTCTGCCACGAAAGTGTCACCAGAAGCGCAGTCCACGCCAATCATAGAGATGATGTCCCCTGCAGATGCAGAATCGATGTTCTCACGATCATTAGCGTGCATACGGACGATACGGCCAATTCGGACTCGCTTCTTGGTACGAGTGTTTACGAGAGTGTCCCCCTTGTTCAGAGTGCCCTGATAAATTCTCGTGTAAGTCAGCTGACCGAACTGTTCCTCAGTAATCTTGAAGGCCATACAGACCAAAGATTTGTCCATCTCTGGGACAAGATCAATCTTAGTGTTGGTTCTAGAGTCGATCGCCTTAGGTTTTTCACAACTAAGCGGCGACGGCAGGTAGCGGGCAACAGCGTTAAGGAGTAACTGAACACCCTTGTTCTTAAACGCTGACCCCATAAATACTGGAGTGAATTGAAGTGCGTTAACGCCCTTTCTCACGGCAGCGTGAATTTGGTCTTCGGAAATGTCTTTTCCGTCGAGAATCGCTTCCATCATCACGTCGTCAAAAGCTGAAACGATGTCGAGCATTTCTTCCCGTGCCTTGTGGGACTGATCAGCGAGATCCGCAGGAATCGCCTCTTCTCGAACGATCTCCCCGTTATCACCGTCGAAGTAGTATGCCTTCATAGTGATGAGGTCAACGACGCCTTTGAAGTTCTCTTCAGCGCCGATAGGGATCTGCATGAGAACGGCGTTATGGTTAAGCTTCTCACGGAGGGCCTTTGTTCCGTTGTAAGGGTTAGCACCCATACGGTCCATTTTGTTAAGGAACGCGAGTCGAGGAACACGGTACCGCTTCATCTGACGGTCAACCGTGATTGACTGTGACTGAACGCCCGCAACAGAGCAGAGAACGAGGATCGCGCCGTCGAGAACTCTGAGAGAGCGCTCAACTTCAACAGTAAAGTCCACGTGTCCCGGAGTATCGATGAGATTAATCTTGATGGATTTTCCATCACCCTCAGCACAAGAAATGCCTTTCTTATCGACGCCAACCCAATCGATGGTGGTTGCGGCAGAAGTGATGGTAATCCCTTTCTCTTTTTCAAGCTCCATGTGATCCATGGTGGCCCCGGCGCCGCCGCCCTTCACGTCCTCGATTTTGTGGATCTTAGAACAGTAGAAGAGAATACGTTCTGATAGGGTCGTCTTACCAGAGTCGATGTGGGCAGAAATCCCGATGTTTCTGGTTTTCGACAGGTTTTTGTCAATACTCATCTGTACTCCAAATGGTCTAGAGGGTTAGTTCACTGATTTTTTAAACTGCATCATAAGTTAGCGGCTGGGGGGTCGTCAATTCTTTTCCCCTACTTAGGGGGCGTTTTTGCTAGTTGCCAAAGGCCAAATTTTCGAGGAGATTCTCCCCATGTCAGGAAAGAAAGATCTCGATAAATCAACCCTCTACGAAGCGGTAAAGTCGTTACTCGAATGCCCCGCAAAGCATATTCACCTCGACCAGCAAAAGCGCTTTACACTCTTTAGCATTGCGTTCCAGTACATCCTCTTCCGCTCTACCAAGCACCCCGGACACTACATCATTCGGATTGAAGACCCTATGCTGGCCGAGAAACTCTTGCGCAAGGCCAAGGACGAGACAACGCGTAAGTTTATGGGCCGGCTGGTGGTTCCGCGTCGTCTTGCTTACGGAAATTCGACGTTCCATCTGGACTACTTCCCACTTGCAACCTGGGGGGTAACCAAAGACCTTCCTAAGGAACGCATTCAGGGGGCCATCATTGTCAAAAATACTTCACACAATCCTCTCATCGATGAATCTGACTTCCGCCACATTACTGAAGACGAGCAAGGGATTGCTCTTTTTGGGAAAAACTATTTCTTAACCACACTGATGGAAGTTGCTCCGATTACTATCACGATTGCGTTCGAAGAGGTTTTTGAAGGGCTCGAGAAGATTAATTTTGATTTCATTGAGGAAAAGAGCGACCGAATGGTCGATGGAGTTACCATTTCCGACGACATCCAACTTGACGAAGATTAGTCCTTCCTTACTCCCTGATCAAACAGCACCTCCGACACCACCCCGTTTCGGTCCCACTCTCGCCAACTGCCGTGCTTTTGGTCGTTAAAGTATTTTCCTTCAGATTTTTTGTTCCCTGAACTGAAATGAAAAATCCAATTTCCAGTTTTCTCTCCGTTGATGTAGTCGCCACATGCGAGGAGTGCCCCTGTCTCATAGAAATGCTGCCATTCACCGATCCGGCGGCCCTTGACGTAGGTCCCTTCCGCTGCGAGTACCCCGTTTTCAAAATAAATCTTCGCGACTCCGTCCTTGTATTGCTTGGGAAAATACAGTTCCTGGGGAGGAAGGCTCCAGCGAAAACCGAGAATACGCTCTTCCAACTGTAGCTTCCGGGCCAGCTTAAGAATAAAAGTGCGTGCTCCGTCCCGTTCTGCTGGAGTGACCTCTTTCAGGTAAGAAAGCTCGTCTTTAATACGTCCAAAAAAGCGTGGGATGAGTGTCTCAAGCTCCATTACTTTTTCTGGCCCAGTACCGAAAAAGCACTTCGCAAAAAGGCCCGGGAGTTGATCCTGTTGAGATAAAATTGTTTCCACCTCGTCGCCATCTAAGCCCAAGAGATCATCAAAGGTCCGGATATTTTTCATCACGTAGCTCATGTAGAGCGGGTCCTCGAGTACACCGGCCATAAAGATTTGCCCGCGAGTCTGTAACCCGGTGGTTTCCATGTTCACCACAAATTCTTTAAAGCCTAAAATCTGACGTTTTTTTATACGCTCAAGCATTCCCATAAAGACTGATTATACGGAACTGGGCCCCGGAAAAAAGAGGATTTTTTAATGGTTCGTCTAAAACAGATGAAAACTAAGAACGCCCATACAACCAGTAAGTCCGGCAGCAAGGGCCAACTGTATTTTTCAGGTGGCACGGAGTCGAGCAAAAGCGAGTAGAAAGCGCTCCTCGATCTGGACCCTCTTCTCGGCGGTCAGGACGAAGCCCCAGGAGACTCTTAGGCCATTTCGGGCGAGGTCCTTAAGACCTCGCTGGATGAGCACGGGACTAGGTCGAGCGGTTCCACTCGCACAGGCCGAGCCTGCACTAATCTCGATTCCAGAGAGGTCAAACATCGCTAGAGCTATGTCACTGGTCACTGTGGAAAGATAAAAATAGATCGTGTTACTGGCCGCTGGAGCCTCATCAATGACTCCACCAAGTCCTCCTGCAAGCTGGGCCTCAAAAAAGTGAAGTAATCTCGTGCGCTCTCCCTGTGTTTTCAAAACATCAACACTTTCGAGGTCACGGAGTGCAAGGTGGGTGCTGATAACTCCCATGACGTTTTCCGTACCAGAACGCTGATTGGCCTGCTGGCCTCCCCCCAAAAATAAGGGATGAAAGGGGACGGATGAGCGAAGAAGAGTAAAGCCCACGCCTTTCAGTGCACCAAACTTGTGAGACGAGAAGCTCCAAGCATCTCCCTCTGAGAGATTGCGCCAGTCAACGATCTTTCCGGGTGCCTGGACAGCGTCCACATGGATAATGAGATCAGTAAGTGAACGAAGCGGCCGCAGGTCTTCCAACGGAGAAACCTGCCCCGTCTCATTATGCACCCAAAGGTGATGGTACAAGATGAGCAGCTCTGGATTGTTTTCCTTGCGGTCCTGGAGATGTGAAATGTTCTCAACATGAAGGTAACGCAGATCTGCGCCACGCTTTAATTCAAAAAACTTCACATGGGGACCGAAATAAGAGTTCTCTAGAGAAGTCACAGCAGGATGATCAATGCGAGAGAAGCAGATCAACAGATCCTTGCCGGCCAGTCGTGCAGCTTCTGAGAGAGAGTGGGCCAGGGTGTGAAAAGCCTCAGTCGCTCCAGAATGGAAGAAAAGACGGTCATCGGCCGGGGACCGATTAAAACAACGGAAGACAAAGTCCCGTGCCTCATTTATTTGCTTACGTGAGGCCTTACCATCGGTATGCTGGCTCGCAGGGTTCGCAAAAACAAAATCGCCGCTCTTCAACCAGTCATTGACCGATTGAGAGAGCGGCGATGTCGCGTTAAAATCAAGATAGAGACGGTCAGGGTTCACCGGAAGAGATGTACCAGATTTACTGGTTCATTTCTCCAACATTCTGGCGAATGACTGATTCTTTGCTGCCGTTTTCCTGAGCACCTGCTGAGAATGCAGCACCTGCACTCTTGCGAGCAAGATCACCGAGAGTCGTCGTAGCAAGATAATCCATCATGATTGTCCCGAGGTTTTCGAAATACGACTTTGTCAGGTTGAATTCCTTAGTATCGACAATCGCATTGATATCGTTACCGGACTCATCCTTCATGATCTCGATGCCCGAGCTAGGTACCCCGAGAATGTCACGGGCCGGGTTGATATTCTCACCGACGCAATCTAGGACATCCTTGATTGAGATTTCGTCCTGTGATCGAGCCAGCACGTAGCCGCCCCCTGGACCACGGACAGACTTCACAACCTTACCCGTGCGAAGCTTTCTGAAAAGCTGCTCAAGGTAGTGAAGAGAAATTGATTGCCTTGTCGAGATTTCCTGCAACCGAACCGGATTTCCACTTGAGTGGAAAGTTAGGTCAAGCATTGCCCGAACTGCGTAGCGGCCTTTAGATGTTAGTCTCATTGTCTTCCTCCATAAATCCAAAAAAAGTTTGTAGATCTTTTTCTCGGGCTCCGAAACCATCCTTGTCGCCCGGGAGACTTTCGCCTAGATGTCGCTCCCAACAATCCAGACTAAATATCTCCTAAATAGTATGACCTTTTCTATTTTCTCACGTCAACTTCTAAATCTGAAACATTCCTGTATTTTTCGACAAGGTCTTGCGGAAGGGTAAAAAGTCTTTGGATTCTGAGTGCTTAACCCCAGACTAATGACCACCTAGTGTGCTTTTGTCTCCAGGCAAAAACTTCCGACGGACTAAGTTAGTCTTCGTGAAGCGAAGAAAGAAAAAAGTTCCGGGAGTGACCTTCAGGATGATCAGTGGCACCGGAGTTTACCTTGATATCGAGGAGGTAAAGGGAGAAGTTCTCCGGAACTTCTCGTACCAAGCGGCGAGCAAACTTAAGTCCCCACTCGACAAAAAAATACTGCTTCCCCTCGAGATAAATTGGAAGCTCGAGCTGGAGGATGTCCTCGTTCTTTTCGATCCGATAGAGATCCGCATGCAGAAATGTTTTGGTTTCTGACAGGATAGAGTATGTTGGACTCAAGGTCTCCCCTTCACCCGTGAATGCCTGGACAAACGAAGTTTTGCCCGCGCCCAGTTCTCCTTCAAGGATCACCAGAGCTGGGTTTTTTGTCAGGTCTTTTAACTCGTAAACGATATAGGAAAGGTCTGACTTATAAACTTTCTTCCACTCGCGGATCGGCTTGGTATTCATGCTAATCTTTTAAAAGTTCGTCGAGCGCTTTAAACGCCTCTGGAAGGGCCTCGATAAGGCTCGTGGCAGTCATGGGACGGACACCAAGTTTCTCCGCTGCTGACCGGCCTGACCAGGTGTGGATCAGAACCCCCAGGAGGATGGTACGGTTAAGGTTTTCGTAGATGTTATAGAGTGAATCGCGCTTCTTCAGGTTCGCTTCCTGAGCAATGAATCCTCCAAGAATACCCGCCAAAACGTCACCTACTCCGCCCGTGGCCATGCCATCATTAGGAGAAAAATTAAAAAACGTCTTACCATTCGGGAAACCGAGGTAAGTGCAAGGTCCCTTAAGAATGACTGAACAGTTGATCATTTCGATGGTGCCCTTGAGGTACCGGTAGGGCTCTTTCATAACGTCTTCGAGGGGGATACCTGTGAAGCGAGAGAACTCTCCAAAGTGAGGTGTAAGGAGCGTCGGTGCACTCCGGACCCGGAACACCTCGGCGTCGTCTTTGAGGTTCAGGACGTTAATAGCATCGGCGTCGAGGACGACCGGACCTGAGAAGTTGTTAAGAATCTCGAGAACAAGGGTCCGGGACCGGAGCGATCTTCCCAGCCCAGGACCGATGACGATTGAGTCGTAACGGTCCAGATCCCGCAAGAGTTTACCCCACTTCGCCTGATCGTTAGGGACGAAACCAGTCATGACTTCGGGGATAAGCCTGGAAATGAACTCCTGATACTGAGGCTCCCAGGTGCAGGCAGTGACGAGGCCCGCGCCAACTTTGAGTGCGGCACTGCTGGACATCACAAGGGCACCAGTGAGGCCATGGGACCCACCAATCACCAAAGTGTGCCCGAAGAGCCGCTTGTCACCAAATTTATTCCGGCGCTCAGGAAGATCGTTTTTCAGATCCTGATCGATAAGAAACTTATCTCCATTTGTTTCAATCACTTCACGGGGAAGACCTGAGGGGATGACCGAGACCTCACCCACTAACCGCGCCCCCTCTGACTGGTAGTAGCCAAGCTTAGGCAGCCCTACAGCAAGGGTTAAATCCGCCTCAATCGCATTACCCTGAATCTGACCGGAGTCACCCTCTACACCAGTGGGAATATCAAGGGAAATGGTGTAAGCTTTTTCCTGATTAACAAGGTTGATAACGTCATAGAGGAAATGTGACAGAGGAAGCCGCACACCGGTTCCAAAGATCGCATCAATAATTATCTTCGGATTAGAGTTCTGCTGGAAATAGCCTTCCAGAGCAGTAACCTCATCAATCTGTGTAGCACGAACCCCATAGGAGCGTGCAATTTTCAGCTGTTCTTTGACCTCGGTGGAGCACTCTCGCTCCTCAAAGAGGAGAAACGCCCGGGTTTCATGGCCCATGCTCGCGAGATGGCGAGCGATGGCAAGTCCAGTGCCGCCGTTGAAGCCTTTACCTATCAAGAAAATAAGCTCTCCTAGAGATATCTCAGGTCCGAGCTTCTCGACGATAGCACGGGCCCCCAGTAAAGCGACGTTTTCGATGATAAGTTTCTCTGGGAAGTGAAAGCGCGTCTGGGCGAGCTTTTCCAGTTCCTTCATCTCGGAGTGTGTGACGATTCTCATAATGAACCCTTGAGTGGATGCTGGTTAATGAGTGTGAGGAGTTCTTTCACGACGTGACCTAGGCCAATGAATACTGACTCGGCCACAATCCAGTGGCCAATATTATATTCCTCGAAGTCTCCCTCCTGAAGGAGAGGAACCAGGGAATCAAACGTAAGGCCGTGTCCGGCGTGATAGCCAAGACCCGCCTGCTTAATGAGAAGCGAGCCTTTTTTATAGCGTTCAAGGTGGTGGAGGAGGCTTTTCTTTTCAAGAAAATCCCGGGCAAAATCTCCGGTATGGATTTCCACCGCGTCTATTTTTAAGGTCAAGCAGCGACGGAGGACCTCATCACTGGCCTCAACAAAGAGGGAGATCTTGGTTGAGGGGGAGCTGTCCTTAATCGACGCACAGGCGGCGGCAAGACGAGCATAATTGACCGGATCCACCAAGTCCAGACCACCTTCAGTCGTCCGCTCCTGGCGCTTCTCCGGAACGAGGCAGACCCAGTCGGGGCGCTCTTTTACGGCGATGGCGATCATCTCGTCCGAGGCACCCATTTCAAGATTCAGAGGCTTTCCGATGTGCCGACAGACAGCATGAACCTCAGGTACGTCCCGGTCCTGGATGTGACGGCGGTCTTCCCGGAGATGGATCGTAATCTGATGGGCACCGGTGGCCAGAGAGACCTCGGCGGCGCGGGCAACAGATGGGTAAAACTCCCCGCGCTGTTGGCGCAGGGTCGCGACGTGATCGATATTGACGCCGAGGCGAGCAAACTTCATGTTGTTCCTTCTAAGTAAGGGCCTTCTTCACAGTCTCAGAGAGTTCTGTGCAAATGGCCGACACAAGCTTCTGGTCACGGCCTTCCACCATGATCCGCGCGAGAGGCTCGGTTCCAGAATAGCGCAAGAGAATCCGTCCCTCTTTACCCAGTTTCTCTTCGGCAGCAGTACTCGCCTTGCGGATCGCCTCGACGTCTTCGAAGGGTACCCGCTTAGCGACGGTGATGTTCTTGAGTTCTTGTGGAAAAAGCTCGACCTCTGCGGCGAGCTCGCCGAGTTCACGGTCGTAAAACTTGATACTTTCGATAACTTTGAGAGCGGCCAGGATACCGTCTCCGGTCGTTGAATAGCGTTTGAAAACAAGATGACCAGACGGCTCTCCCCCGAAGAGTGCACCACTGCTGCGCATGTGTTCTACGATGTACCGATCCCCTACTTGGGTACGGACGAACTTCATGCCATTCCCGGAAAGGAAAACCTCAAGGCCAAAGTTGCTCATAACGGTACCGACAACTTCATTGGAGGCCCCAAGCTCTCGGTTGTCACGAAGGAACTTAGCACATAGGCCAATCAGCTTGTCACCGTGAATGACCTCGCCGTTACGATCGACGATAGTCAGACGGTCACCGTCACCATCGAGGCAAACGCCAAGGTCTGCACGGTATTTACGTACATTCTCAGCGCACTGCTGGGGGTGGAGGGCCCCACACCCCCGGTTTATATTCGTTCCATTCGGGGAGTTACCAAGAGAAATCACCTCAGCTCCGAGTTCCTCAAAAACCGTTGGGGCCAGCTTATATCCAGCACCATTGGCGCCATCAACCACAATTCTTAGACCCTCGAGAGAGTACTGGGGTGAAAGTGCCGCCTTGGTGTGGACAATGTAGCGGCCAATGACTTCATCGAGTCGCTTGGCGCTCCCGAGCTCCTCTCCCGTCTTCTGAGGAATGAGGGCCGGTTCAAGTACCATCCTTTCAAGTTCGAGTTCGATCTCATCCGGCAACTTGTGACCTGTTCGATCGAAGATCTTGATGCCGTTGTCCTCAAAGGAGTTATGGCTGGCGGAAATCATCACCCCGACATCCGCGCGCATGCTCTGGGTCACGAAAGCGACGCCTGGAGTCGGTAGAGGGCCGGTTAAAATAGCGCGACCTCCCTGGGAGCATACCCCTGCAGAGAAGGCCTGCTCAAGCATGTAGCAGGATAAGCGGGTGTCTTTGCCAATAATGATGAGTGGCTTTCTGGAAAAATTTTTCTGAAAATAACTGGTCACGGCGCGGCCTAGAACGAAGGCGACTTCGCCGGTCATCGGGTAGATGTTCGCTCGACCGCGAACGCCATCCGTGCCAAACAGTTTGCGACCTGACATCTCTCAAACTCACTTTTAAAGAAGGGGAATCTAGATTTAAATATACCAGTTTATTGTATATTCACAATAATCGACTTCGGGGAGATTTCCAGCAAATGGATCGTTGGCGGGAGAATCACCTTGAGGGGAACCGTGATGCGACCCTTGGCCAGGTCCGGGACATCTGCCCAAACCTGGACAGTGGA